>NZ_JBMCZA010000089.1:0-681 GCF_048654705.1 Nocardioides sp. CPCC 206348 | reverse complement strand
TGGACCGCGGCAACATTGAGCGTCAGTCGGGCGAGCTCCGGGGCGCTGGAGACGACGTCACCGGTGGCCACCTCGAACACCTCACCCTCCGTCGGGAGTACTCCGACAGTTCGGCCGTCCACGTAAGCCGCGCGGTCCCACGCGGGGATGAGTGCGGTCGGTTCGACCGGGGGGAGGTCGGCGCCGATCGCGTCGAGATCATCGGCGCGGCCAGTGGGGCCGGCGTCGCGACTCAGCGGAAGCATCGCGCACCGGTAGAAGTCGAGCACCGGGCGACCGTCCTGGTCGATGGTCTTCATGTGCAGCGCCGCAAGACCGGTCGGCGGACGACCTTCACGCCGGGTGTTCTCGCGCAGACCGACGACCGTGGTCGTGGTGCGGAGGGTGTCGCCGATGAGGGGCTGCCGCAGCAGCGCCAGTCGGCGGTAGAAGAGGTTGGCCCGCACGCGCTGGGTGGCGAGCGTCGACTGCCCGATCGCGACGTTCCACACGAGGGCCGGGCTGGCGAGCGGCGCTCCGGCGACTTCCCGCGCAAGGTGGTCGTCGAGTGCGAGGCGCCACCGGTCGCCGACGATCGCCTGGTGCTGGGCGGCGCGGCCCTGCGTCAGCGTGCAGCCGGGCGCAGTGCCGAAGACCTGGCCCACCTCGAGCTCGTCGAAGTACGGTCCCCCGACCTGCCGC
>NZ_JBMCZA010000088.1:34327-53353 GCF_048654705.1 Nocardioides sp. CPCC 206348 | reverse complement strand
CCGCCGACCACGTTGGCGACGGTCTTGAGCCGTTCGAGCGGCCACTGGTCACCGGCGAAGCGTCGGGCGCCGCCGACCTTGACGTTCAAGGGCGACGGCGGCGCCTCGAAAGGCACCGTCGCGCTGTCGTCACGCCCCATCTCGATCAGCGACTTCACGGCGGTGGCGCCGCGCAGCACGGGCGCCAGGCTCAGGCCACTGGCCGCGACGGAGGCCCGACGCGGTCGCTTCGGGCCCGCAGCCCAGGGCGGCAGGCAGCTCCGGTCGTCAGGGTCCGGGGTCAGGCTGCCGAGGACGTGCTTGGCCAGCGACATCCCGTCAGCAATGGCGTGATGGGTCTTGAAGGCGGTGGCGAAGCGACCGCCTTCGAGGCCTTCGAAGACGTGGAACTCCCACAAGGGACGGCGCCGGTCCAGCTGGACCCCGTGCTGCACGGACACCGCTTCAAGGAGTTCGCGGACCCGGCCGTGGCCGGGGAGCGCCGAGTGCCGCACGTGGTGGTCGAGCTCCACCGGCTCGTCGTCGATCCAGCGCAGCGTGGAGGGCGAGAGCAGCCTGCGCGCGGGACGCCGCTTGAACACCGTCTTGAGGTCGTCGCTGGCGAGCAACTGCTGGAAGTAGCTGGTGACCCACTCCTGCGGGTCGGCATCGACCGGCGGGCGGTACAGCTGCAGCGTGATGACCTGAGCCGGGCGGCCGGCGGCCTCGCCCAGCAGGAACATCGCATCACCGATGGCGATGTTGTTCATGACGTGACCTCCGCTTGCCCCATGGCGGCGAGGGCTGGCGCCCCGCTCACGGCTGAGCATAACTTGACTTATGGTCAGTGGCAACATGCTTCCCGCCACCCCAGCAGGACGCCGACGACCGGCCTTGACGCGGACAGCCCGCCGGGGTCCAATTCTATGGCACCGTAAATTCGAGGTAGCGGATTCGGCAATCTTTCTCTAATCTGGAATAGAAAACACGATCCACCTCCCCGCACCGAGGAAGCCCGCCATGCCGCAGACCGACCAGACTCCCCGCGAAGCCGACGTCGTCGTCGTCGGCTCCGGCCACAACGGCCTCGTGGCCGCCGCCTACCTGGCCAAGGCCGGACTTGACGTGCTCGTCGTCGAGGCCTCGCCGACCGCCGGCGGCATGACGTCCACGAACCCATTCCCCGAGGCCCCGGAATACATGATGAACGAGGCCTCCATCCAGGCCTCGTTGTTCCGCACCACCACCATCGACCGGGATCTCGAGCTCTCCTCGCGCTACGGGCTGCGCCAGACGGTCATCGACCCCGCGCACTTCCAGCTCGCAGCCGACGGGTCCTCGCTGGGCCTGTGGCGCGACCCCCGCAAGACCGCCGCCGAGCTCGAGTACTTCTCCAAGAAGGACGCCCGGGCACTGCTCGAGCTCTACGAAGTGATCGACGCCGCCGTCGAGCTGGGCCTTCCGATGATGCAGACCAGCCCGACCAAGCCCGAGATCATGAACGTGCTGAAGTCGGCCAAGGGGCTGGTCAAGAACCGCAAGCAGATGGCAGCCCTGGGCCGCTGGATGACCTCCTCCCAGGCAGAGGCCATCGAGGAGTCCTTCGAACACGACATGATCCGGGCTCCCCTGCTCACCTCCCTCCCCTTCATGCCGTTCGACGCCGATCTGTCCGGCTGGTCATTGATCTACCTCGGCGTCCTCAGCAAGTACGGCGTCGCGATGTTCCACGGCGGCACGGGCTCCCTGCCCAAGGCCCTGATCAAGGTCATCCGCGACAACGGCGGCGACGTGATCACGTCGTCGCCGGTCGAGGAGATCCTGGTGACCAACAACCGGGCGGTGGGCGTCCGGATCGCTGGAGGCGTCGAGATCAAGGCCAAGCGCGCCGTCCTCACGGCCTGCAGCCCCAAGACGACCCTCACCAGGCTCCTGCCCCGCGGCGTCCTCGCACCCAAGGTCCAGAACGCCGCCGATCACATCCCCACCAAGAAGCGCGGGATCTCCGACCTCAAGGTCAACGTCGCCCTTTCGGGCACGATCGACATGAGCAAGCACGAGAAGTGGCGCGGCGACGGCATCGACCTGCGCATCGCCTGCAACTGCTACCACACCTACGAGCAGGCGCTGGCCGCCGCGCGCTCGTGTGTGCGTGGCCAGGTCCCCGACGCCATCCCCGGTCTCGCCCAGGTCACCAACGCCTTCGACCCCTCCATGTCGCCCGAGGGCAAGGACCTCTTCTGGTTCTGGAGCGGACTTGCACCCTCGATCCCCGAGGACGGCTGGGACGTCGCGCGCAAGCAGATCACCGACTCGGTCATCAGGGACGCCGACGAGTACTACAAGGGTGTCGACGAGATGCAGGTCGCCGTACGCCCCCTGGTCATGCCCGACATCGAGGAGCGGTTCTGGGCCATTGACGGCTCGGTCTACCACGTCGACCCGACCCTGAGCCGGTTCGGCCCGAACAAGCCCGTCGCGGGCCTGGCCGGCTACAAGACCCCGGTGGACGGCCTCTTCCTCACCGGGTCGGGCACCCACCCCGTCGCCGGCATCAGCGGCATGCCCGGCCAGAACGCCGCCCGAACGATGCTCAAGCAGTTCGGCCTGGAGGACAAGGGCGGCCGGATCGGCCAGCTCAGGTCCAAGCTCACCCAGGACCGTCGCAGCAGCAAGGGCGACGACTACACCTCCGGCCAGAACGACCCCTTCCCGGGCCGCTGAGGACGTGTCGAGCGCGCTGGCCCGCCCTCGACCACGAACCGGCCCGGAGCTGCCCGACGGCAGCTCCGGGCCGGCTTCGTCCCGGCATCGGAAACTGCGCGTAAATTTATCTAGCCTTAAAATCACACAACTTGTACGATCAACGAACACACTGTTCGAATCCGCCTTCGTCGGCCACGATCATGAAGGACGCACACGATGCTCTTCGGCACCGACAACATCACCGATCCGGTCCCCGTACCGCCGGGCTTCGAGCCCGGGTACTCCCCCATCGACGGCTACGGGAACCTGCTCCCGCACCCATCGCCGATCATCGCCAGCGACTTCGATGCCTGGTTCTTCCTCTTCTGGGCCGGTCTGCTCGTCGTCGGCCTGGCCGTCCCGTGGGCAACGGTCCGGCTCTTCAAGCACAAGGACCCACTGCCCTGGCTGATGCTGCTCGCCGGCTTCGGCACCTCGCTCGGCGAGCCCATGCTCGACCTGGTCGGCCACCTGCGCTGGTCGGAGAACATCCACGGCCCGGCCTTCACCAACTTCGGCATCCCCGTGCCCCTGCTGATCCCACCCTGCTACGCCCTGTTCATGGGCCTGGAGGCCTACTGGATCTGGTCGATCATCCAGAAGGGCATCAACAAGCGCGCCTTCTTCCTGATGTTCGCGGCCGTCGGCATCAGTGACGCGATCATGGAGCACCCGGGCGTGATCATGGGCGTCTACGAGTACTACGGCCAGCAGCCGTTCGAGTTCTACAAGTTCCCGTTCTACTGGTCCTTCATCAACGGCGCCGCCATCTGCTCGATCGCCGTCGTGCTCCACTACGTGTGGCCGCGCGTCCAGGGCAAGGGCCTCAAGATGCTCTGGGTCGTCCCGATCGGCATCGTCGCCACCACGGCTGCAGAGTTCGGCACCGGCTTCCCGGTCTTCCTGGCCATCAACGCCGACATCCCGGTCTGGCTGCAGTGGGTCATCGGATCCGGATCGCTGTTCCTCGCTGTCTTCTGGATCAGCAAGCTGGGTGACCTCGTCTGCACTGAGTCGAGCCTGAACTGGACCTTCTGGGGCCTGTTCAAGTCGCGCTTCATGACGCCCTCGGCGCGCCACCGCTACATCGAGAGCATCGGCTGGAACGCCGACATCGAGCCGCCCTCCTCGGAATGGCCGCCTGTCCGATGGGTCGAACGTGCCGTCTCACCGACGACGACGTCGACGCCGGGCAGCACACCCCCCGAGAAGGTCGGTGTCTGACCAGCACGCCCCGTCCCTCGGCCCGTCGCACCCGCGGCGGGCCGAGGGCCGTTCGTCATTCGGCGTAGAGGGCGCTCCACATGAGGTTCGCGACGGCCTCGAGCTGCCGTTCGCTCTCGTCGCCACTGGCGTCGGCAACCAGGTGGTACAGCCCGCGCTCGAGCATCCAGACCAGCCACTGCCCCGTGCGGTCCGCGTCGAGGTCCGCTCGGACCAGGGCCCGCAGATGGAGCGTGAGTCCGTCGGTCGCCCGCGCGACGAGCGCCGAGTGCAACTCACGGATACCCGGGTCGTACGACGCCGCGTCGGTGATCGAACGCAGGATCTGACGGTGCTCGCGGTAGGTCACGAACAGCGGCCGCAGTGCATCGCGCACGGCATCCGGACTGTCCGGAACTCCCAGCTCGAACCACGGAGCCCCCGCCTCGGCGAGGTCGATCGTCACGTCCTCGGCCATCGCCGCCAACAGGGCTGCCTTGTCGGAGAAGTAGGAGTAGAACGTCGAGCGCGACACACCGACGGCCGTGATCAGTCGCTCGACGCTGAGGTCGGAGTACTGCTCCCCCGCCTCGAGCAGCGGTGCGACCACCCCGATGAAGTGGCGAGCCAGGACCAGCCGCCGCTTCTCCCGGGAGGGCTGCAGCGGATTCGCCGACTCCTTCACGCGCGCCATGCGGGAACCCTACCGACCCGCGGGACCGAATCGAACACCGTGTACGACTTGTCGGCCCGGGCGGTGAGTGCGTCGTGGTGACCTCCACCCAGGAACGTGCAGGGATCGCGCAGGTGGTCGAGCACCGCCCCGGTGGCACGGCCACCCGCATCCTCGACGCAGCGGCCCGGCTCCTCGCCGAGAAGGGGTACGGCGGCCTGCGGATCTCGGACGTCGCGAAGGCCGCGGACGTCCGGCCCGCTGGCATCTACTACTACTTCGCGTCCCGCGAGGTACTGGTCGAGGAAGTGCTCTGGTTCGGCATGGCCCGACTGCGACGCCACGTCGAGGAGACCCTGCTCGCCGCCGGCGACGAGGTCCCCGCGGTCGACCGCCTCCTGCTGGCCGTGGAGATGCATCTGCGCTACGAGCTGGAGATCTCCGACTACACGCAGGCCTCGATCCGCAACGCCGGCCAGGTGACCCCCGAGATCCGCGAGCGGCAGCGCCAGGAGTTCCGCGCCTACCGCCAGCTGTGGCTCGACCTCGTCGACGCCGCTGCCAACGAGGGTGGTCTGGCCCCCGACGCCGACCGACGTCTCGGCGTGATGCTGACGATCGGGGCCCTCAACGGGACGGTGGAGTGGTGGCGCCCGCACCGCGACGACCTCCAGACGGTCATCGACCATGCCTGCCTGCTGGTGCGGCACGGCCTGCTCGGCCCTGCCGGCACCGCTCCGGCATCCGCTGCCCCCGCCGCGCCCCCGACTGCCCCGGTGTCCTCCGAGACTCGCGACCGGATCCTGGCGGCGACGGCCGCCACCCTGCGGGCCCGGGGCTACTCGAAGTGCCACTTGTCGGAGATCGCCGAACGCGCCACCGTGCAGGCGCCAGCGATCTACCACTACTTCACGTCGCGCGACGCCCTGATCACCGAGGTGCTCTCGCTCGGCCAGCGCGCTGTCGGCCACCACATGCGCGACGCGGTCGAGGCGCTCCCGGCAGACGCGGATCCCCGGCACCACGTGGCCGCACTCACCGAGGCCTACCTGCGGGTGGAGCTCGAGCTCAGTGACTTCGCGACCGCTGTGACCCGCAACGCGGGACAGGTATCGGCGCCCATCCGCGCTGCCCTCCGGGTCGAGGGCGACCGCCTGCACGCCCTGTGGCACGCGCCGCTCGAGGACGCCGCCGCGATGGGGCTCCTGCGCCCGGGCCTCGACCCGACCATCACCCGGATGCTCGTCCTGGGAGCGCTGAACTGGGTCCCGGAGTGGTGGCACCCGGACGTCCCTGTCGACCGGCTGGTCCTGGCGGCCCAGGGCCTGCTCGGAAACGGACTGTTCCCGTCACCCCTGACCACCGCACCACCTCGAGGAGACTGACATGGCTCAGCTGGCCCGGCTCGACATCGAGCAGATCACCCCTGCCACGCGACCGGCGAGCAAACCGGTGTTCGTCTGGGCGGGCATCGGCGTCGTCTGGGCGATCGTCGCCGTCGTGACCCTCTACGGCTGGGTCACCGGCGACGACTTCGGACCTCCCGAGGTCCGCGGCCCGGACCAGATGGACGCCGGCAAGCTCATCGGACTACGGATCGTCGAGGCGATCAGCACCGGCGTGCTGGCGATCGCCGTCTACTTCCTGGCCTGGAAGCCGTGGCGGCGCACCCGGCACATCACCTTCGATGCGCTGCTCCTGCTCGGTGGCGTCAGCGCGTTCGTGATGGACTGCTGGCTGAACACGCAGTCCTTCCTGTTCGCCTTCAACTCCCACTCGGTGAACCTCGGCGCCTGGTCCTCCTCGCTGCCCTTCCACGACGACTCCGTGCCCAGCCACTACGCAGAGGCGCTGCTGTGGGGGATGCCGATGTACATCTACTTCTGCTCAGCGCTCGGTTTCGTGAACACGTTGGCTGCTCGTCGACTCCGGGCCAGGTGGCCAGGGCTGTCGACCCAGGGCATCCTGGCAATCCTCTTCGTCGGCGACCTGGCCTTCGACTTCGTCGTCGAGAACGTCATCATCCGCACCACCGAGGCGTACTCCTTCGTCCAGACCAACGGCCCACTGACGATCTGGGACGGGGAGCAGCACCAGTTCCCTCTCTACGAGACCTTCCTCGTCGCCTGCATTGCGATGTGCTTCACCTACGCACGCTGGTCGGCGGACTGGGACGCCGACGGCCTGTCGGTCATCGAGCGCGGCGTGCTGTCCGTACCGGCGTCGTACCGACTGATCGTGCGCATGCTCGCTGCGATCGGGTTCTGCGCCGTGGTCCTGATGATGTGCTACCACCTGCCGTTCAACTGGATCAGCCTGACGGGCGACTCGTTCGCCGACCTGCCCAGCTATCTCGCACCAGCGGGGCTGACCCTCCCGTAGCCGGCGGTCCGGCGTCCCTAGACTTGCGACCATGGCAGGCAAGGGCGGCGGACGGGCCGATCGGACGACGACGGCGAAGTCCGAGGCCACCCGCGCGCGGGTGCTCGACGCCGCGGCCCGGGTGCTCGCCCGGGAGGGCTACTCCGGCACGAAGCTGACGGACGTCGCGCGCGAGGCCGACATCCAGGCCCCGGCGATCTACTACTACTTCGCCAGCCGTGAGGACCTCATCGAGGAGGTCGCCGCAACCGGGGCCACCACGTTGCTGGCGAAGGTGAACGCGGCGATCGCTGAGCTCCCGGCCGACGCCGGTCCGCTGGACCGCATCGACGCCATGACCGAGGCCCACCTCCGGTTCACGATGACGGCTCCCGACTACGCCCGCGCCGTGCTCCGCAACGGAGACCAGTTCCCCGAGGACATCCCGCTGCGCCACGTTGCGGTCATGCAGCGCTATCACAAGGTGTGGACCACCCAGCTGCGCGAGGCCCAGAAGGCCGGGCTGCTGGACGCCGGCGTCGACCTGACCATCGCGCGACACCTGACGATCGGTGCCTTGAACAGCACGATGGACTGGTGGACCCCGGGGCGCTCCTCCATCACGAAGGTCATCGCCCAGACCCGCTTCCTCCTCCGCCAGGGCCTCGGCGGCTGATCACTCCGTCGCTGCGGGGGTCTGCGGTGCTGAGGGCGTCTGGTTCGCGGGCGACGGGGTGGAGCTCGCCGGCGGCGAGGCCGGGTCGTCGGGGAGGTATCCGTCGGCGTACTCGACGTCGGCGCCCTTGAGCTCCTCGGCGAGGAAGTCGCGCCACACCTTCAGGCTGGCCTCGGCCGAGAGGCGCTGGACGATCTCGCCCTTGACGTCCTCGAAGCTCACGGGTCGTGCCTTCACCACTTCGGCGACCTGGCCGACGTTCCAGCCGTAGCTGGTCCTGACCGGGCCGAAGATCTCGCCCACGGCTGCCGAGAAGGCAATCTTCCCGTAGCCGTCCTCCAGCTGGTCGGCGGTGACGAGGCCAAGTCGACCGCCGTCGTCCTTGGTGCTGCCGTCGAGCGACCACGTGGCCGCGAGCGGGCCGAGCTTGCCGGACTTGCGGGCCAGGCGGGCCACGCGGTCCGCATCGGCGCGGGTCTCGACGACGACGTTGACGAGCTGGCGCCCCTCCGGGGTGACCATGTCGCCCTCGTTGTCGTCGTACTTCTTCTGCGCCTCGGCCTCGGTCGCCTCCGGGACGTCCGCTGTCACCTCGTCGACGAGCCGGGACGTGGCGAGCTGTGCGCGGATCTCGTCGAGCACGTCGCGTTCCGAGATCCCGCTGGTCGAGAGGAACTCGACGAACGCGTCGCGACCGCCCGTGAGCTGCTGGTCGATGAGCTTGTCGAGCTCGGTCTGCGCTTCCTTGTCGGAGATCACGATGTCGCGCTTCGCGGCGGCGTCCGCGAGCACCAGGCTCACGACCATCGACTTCGCGGAGTCGCGGTTGAAGTCGTCCGTCCTCGAGGCGTCGTCGGGACGCTTCACGCCGTACAACGCCTCGAGGACCTCGAGCCGGTCGTCGAGCTGGGTCGTGGTGACCACGCGGTCGCCGTACCGGAACGCGGCGCCCTCCGGCAGGTCATCGGCCTGCGCCACTCCGAAGGCGATCCCGCCCCCAGCCAGGGCAATCGCCAGGACACCGGTGACCAGTCGGCCACGAGTCGTGCCGAGCACCTGCTTGAGCCTGTCGATCACGACGACACCTCCACCAGTTCTTTTTCGGGTACGTCGGCCTGTTCCGCGTCCTCGGGGTTCTCGCGCAGGACCACCCGGTCGACGAGCAACGCGGCCACGAAGGAGCACACCACGCCACCGGCGAGCAGCAGGCCGAAGTCGCGGAGCACCGCCAGCTCCGACAGAGCGAGCACCAGGTAGCCGGTGGTGCCGGCGAGAGCGGCTGTTCCGACGGCGCGAAGATCGGCCCCTCGTCGCAACATCACGGAGAACTCACAACCGGTCGCGGTCACGAGGGATCCGAGCGCGATGGTGAGCGGGTTCAGGGAGCCGGTGGTCGCGGCGGCGAGGAGTGCGACCCAGCCGGTCGACACGACCACGGTCAGCACGGCCCTCATCGCGTCGTCGCGGGAGCGGAGTCCGATCCAGATCGCGGCGCCGGCGAGCCCGATGCCGGCGAGGTTGATCCACAGCCGTCCGTCGCCGACGAGCTCCAGGCCACGGGCCGCGGAGACGGGGAGGCCGACGGTGTCGACCTCGACCCCGTCGGGCGGGGTGCCGACCGCCTCGTCGAGGTCGTCGAGCAGGTCGCTGAGTCCGGCGACGTCGTCGAACTCGACGGCGAGGACCACGACTCCTTCGGCGCGGTCGGACCGGAGCACTGCCGAGGAGAGGTAGCGCGGCATGACGGCGACGGCGGCCTTGATCTGGTCTGCGGTCGGCTCGGCGCCGAGGAAGCGGAGCAGGTCAGCGACGCTGAGGACCGGGTGCACGCGGTCGCCGAGCTCGGTGACGATCCGGGTCTGGGCGTGCTGGCTCCAGGCCAGGACCTCCGGAGACGTGACGTCCTCGGCCTTGATCACCAGGCTCACCTCGCCCGCGGATCCGAGCAGGTCCTCGGCGTACCGGGCGTCATCGAGCTCGGGAAGTCCGGCGGCCAGCTCGTCGGGTTGGGCTTCGACCGCCAGTCCGGACAGGGCGATCCAACCAAGTCCCGCGGTGACGACGAGGGCGGCCGTGACGATGCCGCGTCCCAGGCCGGCCCGGGGCCAGGAGAACGCCGGACCGTCAGCGGACGTGCGCTTCGCCGGCGCCGGGTCCGGGACGGGACCGAAGTGCCACCGGACCGCGAGGGCCGTGGCGACGGTGAGCAGGATGCCCACGGCCAGGGCGATGCCCAGCTCGCGAACGAACGGGAGCGGCGACAGGGCCAGTGATCCGAAGCCCAGCATCGCGGCCAGGGCGGTCACCAGGACGGCCCGGTCGGACCTGCCGCGGGAGAGGTAGAGCGGGAAGTCGCTGCCGATGCCGAGCAGGATCGGCAGGAAGGCGACCACTCCGAGGGACAGTGGCTGGCCGGCCCATCCGAAGCAGGACAGGGTGGCCGCCGTACCGACGAGGGCTGCGGCGGTGGGCCGCAGGCGCGAACGACGTCGGGAGGTCCAGCCCACGAACAGGAAGATGAGGCCGACGGCACCGACAGCGACGGCGCCGAGGACCGGGAGCTCGGCACGGCCGCGGTCGGCGAGGCCGGATGCGACCACCGGTGCGCCGGTGACGGTGGTGCGGCTGAGCTCGAGGTCGACGTCCTTGACGGCCGATCGCACTCCGTCGACCAGTCGAGTGGTGCCTTCGGCGTCGAGCCCGGCTCGCGGACGGACGAGGACGGTCACGCTGGTCGGGGAGGGCACCAGGTAGCGCCACTGCGGACGGGCCTCGAGGTTCTCCTCCTCGAAGAGGACGGTCTGCACGAAGCGCGGGTTCTTCAGCGTGGGCAGCCCGGCCGGCAGGCCCTGCACCATCAAAGCGCCGTACCGCTCGTCGAAGCGGGCGAGCGCGGCCTCGCCGAGCTCCTTGACCTTGTTCTCGGGGATCCCGCGCTCGCGGGCCCTGGCCATGACTTCCTGGCGGTAGCCGTCGCGCCGGCCGGAGATCTGGGCGAGCATGTCCTGGGCCGCACCGGCGGTCTGGTTCAGGACCGTGCCAGGTCCGTAGACCGCGGCGACGTCGGGCAGGTTCGCCAACTGACCCTCGAGTCCTACCAGCCGCACCAGCGCTTCCGGGTCGTTGAACAGCGCACGCGGTTCGCTGGTCTCGAGGACGACGATGACGGGGTCTCCCCCGAAGTCGTCCGCCTTGGCAGCGAGCGCCTTCTCGACGGGATCACCCGCGGGCAGGAACGAAGCGGTGCTCGTGTCGATCTCGACCCGCAACAGGCCGAGCACGATCACCGCACCCAGGGCGAGGGCCCCCAGCAACGCCGTCCACTGACGACGCTGCCGGGAACCGGTGTCACCGCTTCGATCGATCACGACCCCATCACCTGATCAGCGCTTCTCGACCCGGGGGTAGTCGCCCTTGCCGAACGGCCGGGGCTGGTCGACATTGCCGGGCAGCGGGTACGGGTTGTTCCACATCAGACCGCCCTTTTCGCTGGAGACGATCTTCAGCGGGTTGCCGCGCACCGTTCCGGGGCCCTCGGCCGTTGCCGTGAGCCGGATCGGGATGATGCCGTCCTCGGCGCGGACGTCGAACGACCCGCCGAAGCTGGCGAACAACGCACCCAGGTCGAGGCCGTACGGCGCCAGGTAGCTGAGCATCGGCTGGACATCGGCCAGGGTCCGCTGGGCATCGGGCACCAGGTGCTGCACGGTGGTGCCGAACGGCTTGACCTTGGTGAGCGTCGCCGGTGCCGAAGCCAGGACTCCGTCCAGGTCGGGCAGCAGCGCGCGCAGGTCGCGCGAGACCGGGCGCAGGTTGGTCAGCGCCCGGGACAGGTACGGCGAGGCGGCGCGGAGGTCGGCAGCGATCGGGGTCAACGGGACGCTCAGCTCGCTGAGCTTGCCCGCGGCGGTGTCGACGTTCGCGACGACCGACGGCAGCAACCGCACCGTCTCCTCGATCTTGTCCTGGTTGTCGGCGGTCGCCTGGGTGAGCTCCTGGGCATCGCTGACCAGACCCACGATCTGGCCCTGTCCGGTGTCGAGGGCATCGAGCAGGAGGCGCGCCTCGACGCTGAGCTCCTGGAGGTCGTCGCTCTGCTTCGCGAGGGCGTCGAGGACGGTGCTGCCCTCGGTCCCGACGTGCCCGAGACCGGTCATCAGTCCGTCGAGGTCCGCGCCGCGCCCACGGGTGGCCGTGTCGAGGGCCTGGACGGCGCTGCTCAGGTGCACCCGGGTGGGTTCGTCGAGGGTGTCGAGGAGCTCGTCGACGTCGACCGACGGCGTGACCGCGGCACGGTCGAGGACGGTCTCGTCCTCGAGCTCGCCGCCCTCGCCGTCGACCACCTCGACGAACGAGGAGCCGACGAGCGACTTGACGCCGATCCGGACGTTCGCTCCCTCGTGCAGTGGCGCGGCCTGCTCCTCGATGCTGATCGTGACCTTGACGTGATCGCCGTCCTGCTCGGTCGACTCCACACGTCCGACGCGCACGCCGGCGATCCGGACCTCACCGAACTCCTTGAGGTTCTTGACGTCTTGTGACTGGAAGGTGATCTCGTAGCCGCCGCGGTCGGCGACGATCGGGATCTGCCCACCGGCCTTGACCCACAGGAAGCCGAACCCGAGGACACAGGCGAGGGCGAACAGGACGACGGTCCGCAGGCGCGGGTCGTGCACGACCGCTCCGACGCCGTTCCTGACTGCTGCACTGGGACTCACGACAGACCACCTCCGGTGGGATCGGTGACCTTCACGACGACGTTGGCGCGACCGAGGCCGCCGTTGACGTCTCCGAGGCTGAAGGAGGAGGACGTGTTGTAGACGAAGCCGCCGAGGTCGTCGAGCCACGGCACGAGGCGCTCGGTTGCTTGCGGCAGGTTGGCGAAGACCGGGCTGAGGTCGGCCAGCGCCGAGCTCAGGTTGCGGGTCAGCGGCCGCAGGTCGGCGACGACCGGGCGGGCCTCGCGGACGACAGGTCCGGCCTTGGCGACCAGGTCGCGCGCGTTGCTGACCGTGTTCGACAGACCCTTGATGGTGCCCGGCAGGTCCTCTGCCGAATCGTGCAGCTTGCGCAGCACCGGGCTCAGCTCGTCGGTGAGCTTCTTCGCATCCGTCATCGCCTTGCGCAGCGTCGTGGTCACGCCGGGCAGCCGGGCCAGCGAGGTGCTGAGCTCGGCGTCGCGGGCGCTGACGACTGCCAGGGTGTCCTGGAGCGCGTTGACCAGCTCGTCGAGGCGCTTGTCGTCCTCACCCGCTGCCGTGGCGATCTGGGACACGGACGTGACCAGGTGGCGCAGGTTCGCCCGGCGCGTCTGCAAGGCCTCGATGACTCCGGTGAAGTTGTTGGCGGCCTTGTCCATGGCCTTGACGCCGGGTGCAAGGTCCGTCGGCGCGGAGGCGAGCGCGACATCGGCCTGGGTGACCAGGTCCGTCAGGGCAGCCCGCGCCCGGTCATCGAGCTCATCGAGCAGCTCGTAGGGCTGCAGCACCCGCTGGGTCTGCGACACCGGGATGACACCGCCCTCGGCCAGCTTGCCCGCCGACGGGTCACCCGGATCGAGCATCACGTACATCACGTTGAGCGGGGTCTTGGACCGCAGCACCAGCTTCGCGTTCTGGTAGACCTCGTGCCCCTCGTCCAGGGTGAACGTCAGCCGGGCGTTGCCGCCATCGGTCGGCGCAGCGTCGGTGACCCGGCCGACGGTGACGCCAGCGATCCGGACCTCCTGGCGACTGGCCAGCTGGATCGCGGGTGCCTCGTCGAACTCGGCAGCGAACCTGTAGTTGTCGTCCCAGGGCTTGATGACCTGGTACTGCCCGAAGATGTAGCTCATCACGACGACTCCGGCCACCAGCAGCGACACCAGCAGTACGACGTCGCGGCCCAGGCCCGGCGTGTTCCTCATCCGCTCGATGGCGGTCTCGAACTTCATCACGGCACGAGCCCCAGGTTCTCGAAGACCGACGAACGCAGCGCGCCGGTGATGCCTGCCTGGTCCAGCGCCAGGGTGACCAGGCTGTCCAGGTCGAACGGAAGGCCGGACAGCGAGCTGAGCCCGACACCAGCCTGGAAGGCAAGCGTGGATCCCCGCTGGTCCTGGGACATCGACGCCCGGTCGATGTTGGTCGCCATGTAGGCCAGCTCCTCGTAGAACTTGTGGTCGGCGAGGTAACCGCCCCCGCCTCCGTCGTACTTGCCCTCGCCCTTCCACGGGCTGAGCACGAAGTCGGACACCGGACCGTTGACCCGGTCCAGCACCGGTCCGTGCAGGTTCTTCAGGACTCCGGTCGCGCGAGCGGCCGTCGGGACCAGGTCCTGGACCGCGGGACGAGCATCACGCAGCAGGGGCTTGAGGTCAGCCATCAGCGGGACAGCATCCTTCAGCAACGGGTCGAGCTCCTCGATCAGGTCAGCGATCTCGGGAGCGGAGGGGCGCAGCTCGGCCGCGGTGCCCTCGAGCTCGGTGACGGTGTCCGTCAGGCCGTCCAGCCCGACGTGGGTCTGGTGGATGGTGGCGGGCAGGTCGGCCAGCGTCTCGGAGAGCTCCCCCCGCCGCTCGGCGAGGACACCACTCGCGACGTTGAGGTTGCGCGCGATGTCCTTGAGCTGTCCGTCGCGGCGCGTCAGCACGTCGGCCGTGGTGTCGAGGTCCGCCACCAGGGCGGGCAGGTCGGTGCCGGGGCGGCTGCCACGGGCCGCTTTCACCACGTCTGCGCCAGGGTCCAGGACGCCGGGCGCCGTCTTGAGCAGCGCGTTGAGCTCGTCGTCGCTCTGCTCCAGCGTCTCGGCCGCAGAACCGCTCAGGCCCTGCAGCGCCTCACGAGCGGTGGCCGGCAGCGCCTCGGCGATGCGATCGAGCTCGACCGGCGCAGACGTGCGAGCCAGCGGAATGACCCCGTCGAACCTGCCCTCGCCGCCACCCGCGTGCAACTCGATGGCATAGCGACCACCGAGCAGCGTGCGCGGCTCGATCCTGGCGATCGGCTTGGAGCCCACCGTCGCGAGCGCGGCCTCCTCGACCTTCATCGTCACGATGCTGGTCCCTTCGTCGGTCCGTTCGATGTCCGTCACGGTGCCCACCGTCAGGCCGGCGATCTTCACCGATGAATCGTTCGCTCGCAGCTTGTAGCTGTCCGCGAACTCGGCAGAGATGGTCTGGCCCCCGCTGAAGTACGACGAGATCTCGGCCTTGGCGGCGAGCAGCCCCAGGACCAGGACGAGCAGCACGTAGAACTGCACGCCCAACCGGAAGTTGCGTCCCTTCGCGTACTCGGCCTTGGCAGCCGCGCCCGCTCCGAGCTCGGGTGCTGGATGACGCCTGGACATCAGTTGGCTCCTCCGCTGCAGTCGGTGACCGTGGCGTGGTCGTAGGACGTGCCGGGGCACGGGTAGAACTCGGACCGGTAGAGGGGGTCCGGGATGCCGGCGACGCTGAACAGTCCGACGCCGGTCAGCTGCGCGGCGAAGTAGTGCTGGTTCGGGTCCCCGTCGAGGATTCCCGACAGGAGGTCGTTCTGCGAGAAGAACCGGGCGACGTCGTTCGTGTACGGCACGAAGCGGTACAGCAGGTGCTCCAGGCTGTCGACCGACGCCTTGAGGGGAGCCAGCAACGGCCGGGCGTCCTGCAGGGTCTCGGTCAGCGAGGACAGGGCCGGATCAGCGGCCTTGGCCACGCCGGGGACCTTGTCGAGGGTGTCCGGTGACTCACGGAGGAAGGCCCGCAGGTCGGGGGTCGCGCCGCCGAGTGCACGCGCGCCGGGCTCGAGCTCGTCCAGGGCAACCTCGGCGTCGCCGAGCGGTGCGTAGAGGTCGTCCAGCGCCGTCTCCACCGTGGTGAGGGCCGCGGGGAGCCTGGCGATGGTCTCTGCGAGCGGCTTGCCGTTGTCGACGCCGAGCGCCTTCACGGTCCGGTCCGCGTTCTCGACCAGACCCTTGATCTCGTCGGTGCGTCCGTTGAACCGGTTGACGAGACGGTCGGCGCTGACCAGCAGTGCGGCGATGTCCATCCGGTCGCTGCCCGCAGCCTCCATGACGGTCTCGAGGTCCTCGAGCAGGTGGGGGGACGCGGCGAGCACGGCGTTGAGGTCCTCGCTGTGACCGGTCGTGCCCACGGCAAGCTCGCCCACGGCGTGCTGCAGGGAGGCACGGGTCTTCGGGTCGAGTGCCGAGAGGACGTCCTCCAGCGAGGTGGAGCTCCTGGTGGCCTCGAGAGCGATCACCTGCTCACCGAGCTCACCGGCTTCCGGCGTGCCCGGGTCGAAGCCGAGGTACTTCTTGCCCAGGGCGGAGGTGTTGCCGACGAACGCGCTGGCGTCCCGGTAGACGTCGACCTTGCCGTCGAGCCGTAGCGTCACCTCGGCCACGCCGTCGACGTACTCGATCTTGCTGACGGTCCCGACGCGCAGGCCGTCCTGCTTGACGTCCTTGCCGGTCTTGAGGATGCCGACGTTCTCGAACTGCGCCTTCACCTCGGTGTAGCGCTTGCCGGGGAGTGCACCACCGGTCTGGACGATGCCGCCGACCCAGCCGACGACGACGAGGGCGAGGAGCATGGCCACGCCGACGACGACCTTGCGGGCGACGTCGCGGTGGACGGGGCGGCGGACGGCGCGGCGGACGGGAAGGTTGCTCACTTGTTTCCTCCCAGGAGCTGACCGAGCAGGTTCTGTTCCTGCAGGGCGGTGAGGCCGAGGGCGCTGGTCGGGTCGGTGGCCGAGCTCGCCGAGGCCTTGGGCGGCTGCTTGCCGAGCAGGCCGAGCAGGCTTCCACCGAGGCCGTCCAGAAGCCCGTCTACGGTCTTGCCGAGGTCCGGAAGGCCGGGCAGCACGTTCGGGGCCTTGTTGCCCTTCGCGGCGGGCGCCGAGCCCTTCGGCAACGCGCCGACCGGGACGAGCGACTGCGCCAGCTGACTGAGCGTCGAGGGCGTCACGTAGACGACACCTCGGAAGTAGTGCGACAACCCGTCGCGCCCGTTGGTGCTCAGCGCCCACTTGCGGACGAAGTCCATGACGTCCTGGAGGTGGTTGTCGAGCAGCGCACGGCTGAGCGGCTTGAGGGAGGCTGCTGTCGACGCCAGGTCCGGACCTGCCTGACGCAGCGTCGCGACCACCGGGGCTGCCGCATCGAGCAGCCGGTCGGCCTCGTCGAGCACCGGCTTGAGCGAGGCGAGTGCGGGGTCGGCGGAGTCGGCGAAGTTGCGCAGCTCCTCGACCACGTCCTCGAGGTCGCCGGTCAGCGGCCGCAGGGCCTTGAGGGTGGGGGTTCCAGCCCGGGCTGTCGCGCCGAACCGGCCGAGCGTCCGCTGGGCGGCGAGCAGGGTGCCGGGCAGCTCCCGCAGGGTTGCCTCGAGTGCCACCTGCTGATCTCCGAGAGCGGCCAACGTGTCCCGAGTGGACTCGACCAGGGAATCGAGGGTCTTCCCGCCATCGGCAGCCAGCGCAGCCGTGACGGGGTCGGTGGCCTTGACCAGGCTGGCGAGCACCTCGTTCTGCTCGGACAGGATGGCGCCGACCTTGCCGGTGTCCTGCATGGCCGGCGCGAGCACCTTCAACGCCTTGGCCAGCTCGGCACCGTTGTCGTCGAGGCCCTCGCCGAGGGTCGTGACGAGCGAGGCAAGTCCTGCGGCGGTCGGATCCTCGAACGTGTTCAGCACGTCCTGCAAGGTCACGGCCACCGACGTCCGCTCCTCGGGGATCACCGTGGAGTCGGCGAAGGCCGCCTTGTCGGAACCGGCGTCGAGGTCGATGTAGTTCTCGCCGAGCACGTTGACCGGACGCATGGTCAACGTCGCGTCATCATGGAGCGGGAGCACACCGTCGTTCACGTCGATCGTGAGCCGGGCCTTGTCGCCGACCAGCACGATGTCGGAGACCTGACCGATGCGGACACCGGCCGAGCGGACCTCGGCGCCCTTCTCCAGCTGCCCTGCGTCGGCGATGGTGGTCGTGATCTGGTTGGCGTCGTTGTCTCCGCCTGACAGGACGAGACCCGCGGCGACAACGGCCACGGCCGTCACTCCGACGGCACTGCGGCGGAACAGGTTCGGGGCACTCATCGGACACCATCTCCGTTCGCGTCGGTCCACGGCTGCTCGATGAGCGAGCCCGGCTCGGGCTCCTTGGCCTGGAACATGAAGGGGGGCAGGATCCCCGGGTTGCTGTTGAACGAGCTGACCGACGCCGGGATGAGCGCGCGACCGAAGTGGCCGGCACCGTTCTTCGCCGAGAACAGCGACGCCCAGTTCGTCAGGAAGCCCACGATCTCGGGCGTGTACGGCCGCAGGAAGCTGACCGCCGGCTGGAGCTGCGTGAGCGCGGTCTCCAGGTCCGGGACGGTCTGCGTGGCGATCGACAACAGCCCGGGCGTCTGCTCGAGCAGCTCGTCGGCCGCATTCAGGGTGGGGCGCAGCTCGGCGACCACCGGCCGGAGGTCACGGAGCACGGGATCCAGACGCCTGGCCACCGACGGCAGCTTCGCGATGGCCGGCTGGAGGTCCTCCAGCAGCGGGACGGTCTCGTCGACCGCGCCGGGCACCTTCCCGAAGAACTTCTCCGCCGAACGCAGGGTGGCGGGGACCTCGTCGAGCGCGGTCCGCACCTGCCCGGCCTGTCGTACGGCGACCGCGACCAGCGCACGCAGGTCGCGCACCGTGCCGGCGACGTCGGCGTCCCGCGACGACAGCGCCTGCGTGACCTGGTGCAAGTTGGTCACGAGCGCCGAGATCGCATCGCCGTCCTTGCCGACGCCTTCGAGGATCTCGCCGAGACCCTCCACGAACGGGCCTGCCTCAGCAAGGGTGGTGTTGAGGTCGGTGTCGCTGCGGTTGAGCGTGGTGTCCAGCTGGCCGACGAGCTTCTTCACCTTGGCGCGGGTGGGCTCGTCGAGTGCCTTGACGATGTCGTCGAGCTCGACCCGTTCGGTGTCGGCCTTGAGCAGCTTGCCCTCCGGGAGGGCCGGATTGCTCTGCGGACCGGGCAGCACGTCGACGTACCGTCGGCCGACCACGGAGCTCCACCGCACATTGACGGTCGTTCCCGCGTGCAGCGGGGCGCTGTCGGGATCGAGGTCGAGCGCCAGGCGAGCCTGGTTGCCCTCGACCGTGACCTCGGCAACCCGGCCGACGTCCTGTCCGCCGATCCGGACCTTGGTGCCGGTGCCCACGCCGTCAGCGGCGGGGGTGAGGACGTCGAGCCGATAGGTGTCCTCCCCGGAGGCGGACTTGAGCCCGACCACTGCGACGACGGCAATGACGCCGCCGACCAGCCAGGGTCGGAGATTGTTGAACACAGCAGAAGAAGCCACGGGTCAGTCCATCCCCAGGGGGCCGTCAGCGGCGCCGGCCAGGAACTGGCGGACGAAGGGGTTGTCGGAGCCGAAGGCTCCGTCGGCA
>NZ_JBMCZA010000088.1:33924-34317 GCF_048654705.1 Nocardioides sp. CPCC 206348 | reverse complement strand
ACCACTGCGACGACGGCAATGACGCCGCCGACCAGCCATGGTCGGAGATTGTTGAACACAGCAGTAGAGGCCACTGGTCAGTCCATCCCCAGCGGGCCGTCGGCGGCGCCGGCCAGGAACTGGCGGACGAAGGGGTTCTCGGAACCGAAGGCCCCGTCGGCGTCGCCGTAGTGGACCATCTTGCCCTTCCAGATCACCGCGACGTAGTCACTCACCTCGCGCGCGGTCGGGATGTCGTGGGTGATCACGATGTAGGTGCCACCGTGTTCGGCGTGGACCTTGGCGATCAGCTGCGACAGCAGCTTGGTGCGCACCGGGTCGAGCCCGGAGTCCGGCTCGTCGAACAGCACCACGTCGGGCTTGAGGACCAGGGCGCGAGCGAACCCGGCGCGT
>NZ_JBMCZA010000088.1:33470-33914 GCF_048654705.1 Nocardioides sp. CPCC 206348 | reverse complement strand
TCGAACAGCACCACGTCGGGCTTGAGGACCAGGGCGCGCGCGAATCCGGCACGCTTGCGCATGCCGCCGGAGATCTCGTTCGGAGCCTTGTCGATGGCCTTCTCCAGACCCACCTCGACGAGGTTCGACATCACGATGTCGCGGATCTCGCGCTCGGACTTCTCCGTGTGCCGACGCAACGGGAACGCGACGTTGTCGTACAGGTTCATCGAACCGAACAGCGCACCGTCCTGGAACAGGACACCGAACCGCTTGCGCAGCTCGAAGCGCTCCTCCTCCGAGGTTCGCCAGATGTCGGTGCCGAACACCTTGACCTGCCCAGCATCGGGCTCCAGCAGACCGACGATGTGCTTGAGCAGCACGCTCTTGCCGGTACCGGAAGGGCCCAGCACCGTGGTGATCGCGTCGTCCTTGAAGTCCACCGACAGCCCGTTGAGGATGTGG
>NZ_JBMCZA010000088.1:33261-33460 GCF_048654705.1 Nocardioides sp. CPCC 206348 | reverse complement strand
CGACATCACGATGTCGCGGATCTCGCGCTCGGACTTCTGTGTGTGCCGGCGCAGGGGGAACGCGACGTTGTCGTAGAGGTTCATCGACCCGAAGAGCGCGCCGTCCTGGAACAGCACGCCGAACCGCTTGCGCAGTTCGAACCGCTCCTCCTCCGAGGTTCGCCAGATGTCGGTGCCGAACACCTTCACCTGACCGGCG
>NZ_JBMCZA010000088.1:32717-33161 GCF_048654705.1 Nocardioides sp. CPCC 206348 | reverse complement strand
GGGAGCAGGGGTCGGCGCCGCGAGACCCGGCGTCAGGTACCGAAGGCCTCGGTGAGCACGTTGGCGTAGAAGACCTGGGCCAGGATCATGGCGATCACGCTGATCAGGACGAGGTTGACCAACATGCCCTGGGCTGTGGCGCGACCCACCCCGACGGGGCCACCGGAAGCGTTGTAGCCGTAGTAGCTGGCGACGACGGTGATGACGAAGCCGGTCACCGTTCCCCACAGGACGGCGACGAAGAAGTCACGCGGGCTCTGCAACAGGAACAGGATGTAGTTGAAGCCGCCGGCGGAGACCGAGCTCATCAGGTCGACGAAGAACAGCTTGCTGGCGACGAAGAAGATGCCGAGCGAGGTGACGAACAGCGCCGGCAGAACCAGGACGCTCGCGATCACCCGGCAGCCGACGAGGTACGGCAACGACCGCACGCCCATCACGTCC
>NZ_JBMCZA010000088.1:32047-32707 GCF_048654705.1 Nocardioides sp. CPCC 206348 | reverse complement strand
GGCTCTGCAACAGGAACAGGATGTAGTTGAAGCCGCCGCCGGACACCGAGCTGAGCAGGTCGACGAAGAACAGCTTGCTGGCGACGAAGAAGACACCGAGCGAGGTGACGAACAGCGCCGGCAGCACGATGATGCTGGCGATCACCCGGCATCCGACGAGGTAGGGCAGCGACCGGACCCCCATCACGTCCATCGCGTCGATCTCTTCGCTGATCCGCATCGCGCCGAGCTCGGCCACGATGCCGCAGCCGTACTTGGCGGCCAGCACCCAGCCGAACACGATCTCGACGACGCCGCGCATCATGGGCACGGCCGGGATGGCGGCGACGTAGCTCTCCAGCCCGATGCCCTCGAAGAGGAAGGAGCCCGTGATGCCCAACAGCGCGCCGAGCATGAAGAGCATGAACAAGATGACCAACGCGTTCGACCGGATCAGGGTCGAGCACTGCCGCAGGATCTCGCCGGGGTAGAGCCGCACGCAGACGGGCAGCTCCTTGACGACACGGATGCCGAAGGCAATGAGCGAACCGGCGTCCTCGAAGGGGCCGCGCATCCTGCTCGACTCCGCGAGACGCAGGGCAGTCCGCTCGGATCGCGTGGAGCGCCGGCCGGGGCCCTCGCTGCCCGCGATGCTCTCAACAGGGACGGTGTCGGTCATCG
>NZ_JBMCZA010000088.1:19989-32037 GCF_048654705.1 Nocardioides sp. CPCC 206348 | reverse complement strand
GGCGTCGATCTCCTCGCTGATCCGCATCGCGCCGAGCTCGGCAACGATGCCGCAGCCGTACTTCGCAGCCAGCACCCAGCCGAAGACGATCTCCACGACTCCGCGCATCATTGGGACGGCGGGAATGGCCGCGACATAGCTCTCGAGGCCGATGCCCTCGAAGAGGAAGCTGCCGGTGATACCCATCAAGGCACCCAGCATGAACAGCATGAACAAGATGACCAGCGCGTTCGAACGGATCAGGGTCGCGCACTGGCGCAGGATCTCGCCGGGGTAGAGCCGCACACAGACGGGCAGTTCCTTGACCACGCGGATCCCGAAGGCGACGAGCGAGCCGGTGTCCTCGAACGGGCCGCGCATCTTGCTCGACTCGGCTAGACGCAGGGCAGTGCGCTCAGATCGCGTCGAGCGTCGGGCCGGGCCCTGCTCCCTCTCGGCAATCTCGGTAGAGCGGTCGGCGGTGTCGGTCACTTGAAGGCCCCCAGACCCGGGAAGAAGCCGAGAATCACGGCGTTGTAGCCGAGCTGCATGATGAAGAGCGCCAGGAACGCCACGACGACGGCCTGGTTGACCGCCTTGCCGAGGCCCATGGCGCCACCCTGGGCGGCGAGCCCCTTGTAGCAGCAGACCGCTCCGATGAGCAGGCCGGCGAGGAAGCAGTTGAACATCAGCGCGACCAGCTCGACAGTGCTCAGCGTCGACCAGAGGTAGCTGTAGAAGTCGTCCCTGGGAATACCGCCGACGAACCAGGCGCCGAACTGGGACGACAGCACCGTGATGATCTCCGCCGGGATCGCCAGCAGGGTGGTGATCAGGGTGATGGACACCATCCGCGGCAGCACCAGCGTGCGGATCGGGTCGATCCCCATCACTTCCATGGCGTCGAGCTCTTCGCGCACCTTGCGCGATCCGAGCTCGGCCGTCAGCGCGGCACCGATCACCCCGGCGACCAGCAGCGTCGCCACCCAGACCGTGAAGGTGCGCGTCGACTGCACCAGCAGCAGCGGGCCGTAGAGCTCACCGACGCCGGCCAGGTTGACGAACTGCATCGACGGCACCGAGAGCGCGAGCAGGAAGCCGAACAGCGCGATCGAGATCGAGAGCCAGGAGCGCTTGATGGTGAAGTGCATCTCGTCGAGCACGTCGTTCCAGTACCCGCGGGGGTGGCGGATCGCGCTCCACAGCACCTTCCCGAGCAGCAGCGTCATGCCGCCGGCTTCCGCCGTCACCGAGCGGATCGGGCCGGGAACATTGGCCACGAACAGCGAGAGCTTGCTCCCGTAGGGGCCGTCGGGCTCGATCGGCGGCCCGTCGTACACGGGTGCCTCAGCCTCGAGGTGCTGGCTCACCGACTACTCCTTCGCGCTCGCCGTGATGACGGGCAGGTTTTTAATAGGTCTTAAAATCGAAGGTACATTAGAAACGCGGGGCAGATCAACCCGCCGAGACCAATTCGCGCTCGGTGATGCCCGCGAACAGCTCCAGCAGGGCGGCTCCCTCTCCGTCCATCACGATGTCGCCGGCGGCGAGCGCTGCAGCGAGGTCGACCTGGCCGCGGCACACTCCGACGGCGGTGCCTGCGGCCATCGCGACGAAACCGGTCACCCCCGGCTCGCCGCGACGTCCCGGCCGCACCTCACCACTGCCGCAGTCGACGAGCAGCACGCAGTCCGGATCGATCAGACCGAGACGGAGCCGTTTCGCGTGGCCGTGGTGGCTCGCGGCGTACGCCGGGGCGCGCAATGCTCCCTGGATCGCGTCTCCGACGTACTGGACGTCCTCGTCCGTACAGGTGACCAACATGGCTGACCTCCGGTTCTCCGGCGAGCAGGGCTGCCCGACGGTGCAACACTGCGTCGCCAAGGGGGTCGAGTGGGCCCGGTCACATACGTATTTCGATACGTATGTGAGTCGCCGCAGACCGTTGACCGAGAGGCAGCCGAGCAACCGGGTCTCGCGCGATATCGTGAGAGACCCCGGTCACACACGCCCGTCACACCAGGAGACGTGGGTCGTTGACAGATCGAGGGACACATCGGCCAGGGCGAACGAGGGTGATTGCACGAATGACCTCGGCGACGGACGTCGGTCCGGAGACCAGTCAGCTACCTGTCGAGGTGACCTCCTTCGTGGGGCGCCGCGCCGAGCGCTCCGACCTTCGTGAGCTGCTGGCCGGCAACCGACTGGTGACCCTGACCGGCTTCGGCGGCATCGGCAAGACCCGGCTGGCGCTCAAGGTCGCCGCGGAGGTACGCCGCGCGTTCAAGGACGGCGTCGTGTTCGTCCCGCTCGCCTCGCTCACCGAGCCGGACCTGCTCGCCAACACGATCGCCGCTGCCCTGGGACTCGAAGGGCGCTCGACGCGCGCGGCCGCCGCGGTCACCGTCGAGTACCTCAGGGGCCGCGCCACCCTGCTCGTCGTGGACAACTGCGAGCACGTCGTCGACGCGGTGGCGATCCTGGCCGACACCCTGCTCCGCACCTGCCCGGACCTGAAGATCCTCGCCACCAGCCGGGAGCCGCTGCGCATCCAGGGCGAGGCGATCCACGCCGTGCAGCCCCTGAGCGCACCACGACGCGGTGACGGATCCCCACTGCAGGGCTACGAGGCGGTCGAGCTCTTCCTCGAGCGCGCACGTGCACTCGTGCCGGACATGGAGGTGACGCCGGAGAACCGCGACGCCATCGGCACCATCGTGTCCCGGCTGGAAGGCATCCCCCTGGCCATCGAGCTGGCAGCCGGACGCCTGCGGGCGATGACGCCCCAGGAGATGGAGCGCAACCTCACCGAGCACTGGGAGCTGTTGAGCCGTGGCAGCCGCACCGCGCCACAGCGCCAGCGCACGATGGCCGCCTGCATCGAGTGGAGCTTCGACCTCTGCACGGCAACCGAGAAGGAGCTCTGGGCGCGGCTCTCGGTGTTCGCCGACGGGTTCGGGATCGACGCAGCGCGCGAGGTGTGCGCCCCCATCGACGAGGCCTTCGACGACGTGCTCCTCGACCTGGTGGACAAGTCGATCGTGATCCCGCTCGCCGGCTCCGAACACACCACCTTCCGGATGCTGCCGCCCATCCGGCACCGCGGCATCGCACAGCTGGAGGCGCAGGACGAGCTCGCACACTGGCGGCGCCGCCACCGGGACTGGTACACCGCCTATGCCCGCAAGGTCGCCGCCGAGTGGCCGAGCGCCGCACAGGTCGGACACCTCGAGCGGTTGCGACGCGAGCGCCCGAACATCACCGCGGCCATCGAGTTCTCCACCATGACCCCGGGCGAGGTCCAACCGGCGCTGGAGATCGGCGCCTGCCTGCTGGAGTACGGCGAGGCCGACGGCGTCTATCGCGACAGCCGGGTCTGGTTCGACCGGCTCTTCGCCCAGGACCCCGAGCGCACCGAGATCCGCGCCCGGGCGCTGCGCGCCGCCGCCTGGTTCGCCGCCATGCAGGGTGATCTGGACCGCGCGGGAGTCCTGCTCGAGGAGGGCCGCAGCATCGCGCACGAGTTCGGTGGACACACCGACGTGCTCCTCACCCAGGCAACGGCCTTCGTGGCGATGTTCACGGGCGACGCCGAGGGCGCCGCCCGCCTGTTCGACGACGCCATCGTCGGTTTCCAGAAGTACGACGACGTGGGCCAGGAAGCGCACACGTTGGCCCTCTCGGCGCTCAACCACGTGATCCGGGGCGACCTCGGCGCTGCCCTCGCCGCCCACGAACGCTGCCTGGCCCTGACCGAGCCGGCCGGCGAGCTCTGGTACCGCTCCTACTCGCTGTGGATCATCGGCATGGCCCTCGTCGTGGCAGGGCGCACCGACGAGGGCAACGCGGCCCAGCGCGAGAGCCTGCAGATGAAGCGCTCGACCCGCGACAACCTCGGCATCGGGACCTCGGTGGAAGCGGTCGCCTACGCCTGCGCCGAGGACCTGCCGGAGCGTGCCGCCGAGCTCCTCGGCGCGGCCGACGCCATCTGGTCACGCATCGAGACCTCCACCGCGGCGCTGCCTGGCCTGCACGCGCTGCACCTCCAGTGCGAGACCACCGCACGCGCACTGCTCGATCCGGCCGTCTACGACGAGGCGTTTGCCCGAGGGCGCGCACTGACTCCCGACGCGGCCATCGACCTGGCGCTGGAGGAATCGACCCCCACCGCGCCGCGCAAGGCCGCCGGAGCGCCCCGTCGCAGCACTCGACGGGCGGGACCGTCGGGAGCGTTGACCCCGCGCGAACGTCAGATCGCCGAGCTGGTGGCGACCGGTGCGACCAACAAGGACATCGCGAGCACGCTCGTCATCTCCAAGCGGACCGCCGAGACCCACGTCGAGCACATCCTGACGAAGCTCGGGTTCACCAACCGCGGTCAGATCTCCGCCTGGGTGACCGAGCACTCGGACTCCTCCAGCTGAAGGTAGGCCGGTTCGACCACCCGGACCAGCGCCCCCCAGAGGTCACCCAGCGCGCGCCTGACCGGCGCCGAGCAGCCGGCACCGTCGACCACCACCAGGGCCAGGCGGGGCGGCGACAACCGCAGCACCCGATCTGCGCCCAGGCCGGTGATCTCGATGGCGGCATCGCTGGTCAGGTGCACCACCGTCGCGTCGACGGCGAATGCCGTGCGCAACACCTCGACGCCGGTGGGTCGACGCGGTACGGCGACGCCGCCGCGTCTCGCCAGGACAGCGGTACCAAGCTGCGCCGCCACGGTGGACAGGACGGGAGCCGAACCCACGAGGACGGTGTCCGGGCCGACCTCGACGTCTCCGAACAGCTCGCGGGCGTGCGCGCGACCGAGCGCGTCGTCGACGGGGTCCGGCAGACGAATCTCCACGGGGCGGTGCGACGGTCCGATCACGTGGTGCAGCGTCCCCGACGGAGCCGCGTCGACCACGCGCACCGGGGCCGCACTGCGCGCGAGCGGCAGGCTCCGGTGGTCCGGGAAGTCCGCATCAAGCCCGTAGCGGGCGCGGATGTACGGCGTCAGCGACACCAGCGCCCGGGCGGTCGCCTGCTGTCCGGTCGAGGCGACGACGACGAACGCGCCGCTGGTGTTGATGGCGAAAGCCATCTGCTCGAGCGTGTGCGCCGGGTCGAGGACCATCAGCACCAGCCCGGCCCGTCGTACGCCGACGAGGAACTCGTAGACGCCGGTCGAGTGCTCCGAGAGCAGGGCGACCACGTCACCGCGCTGCAGGTCGTGCCCCGCGAACAGCGACGCGAGCAGCATCGAGCGGCCGGCCAGGGTGACGTGGTCGAGCTCGGGGGCACTGTCACTGGACAGCAGCGCACAGCCGCGGAGCGCCGCGACGCCGGCTTCACTGATGCTCACGAATTTTCACCCTCCTGACCACTTCAGATGTTCCCGGTTGCCCGGGCACTGACGGATCGGGGTGAATACCTACGTACGTACGTATCGGCGAAGCGGCCGGGTCAGGCCACGAGGTAGATCACGACGAGCGCGACGAAGGTGATCCCGACATAGCCCTCGACGAGGAGCCGCAGCGGGAGCGGCGCCTCGCGGATCTCCATGAAGTGCAGCGCCACCAGCCGGATCTTGACGAAGGCGATGGCCAGCAGCAGTAGACCGACGGCCGCCGTACCGCCGTGCTGTTCGAGACCGACCACTGCGGTGAGCACCGTGGCGGCGACCAGGATCATCCACACGTTGGTCTGACGGTTGCTGAAGAGTCGCGCGAGCATGGCAGTCACCTCACCGGATCAGGTACAGCAGGGGGAACAGGACCAGCCACAACAGGTCGACCATGTGCCAGTAGATGGCGCCACACTCGGCGAACTTGCGCTGCCCGGCGCCCAGCTGCACCCGCCGCGCCGTGCGGATCATGAAGGTCATGATGATCGCGCCGATCACCAGGTGCGCCAGGTGGATGCCGGTGAAGACGAAGTAGTACATGAAGAAGTCGTTGCTGCCGCCGGTGTAGCCCTCGTTGACCAACAGGGTGTACTCAGCGGCCTTGATGGCGGCGAAGCCCAGCGCGCAGGCCAGCGTCAGCGTGAAGAACCGGCTCGAGGCCCGCGACCCGTCACCCAGGCGACGCAGTCCGTGGATCACGAACAGCGAGCCGGTCAGCAACAGCGCGGTGTTGATGATGCCGAGAACGGGGTGGAGTTCGTGCTGCGCTGCGGCGAACATCCCCGGGTCGTCCCCGCGAGTGACGAGGATGGTCCCGAAGAACAAGGCGAACACAGCCATGTCGCCGAGGATGAAGACCCACAGGCCCTCCTCCCCGGGGATCCGCTTGCCGTCAGCACCTCTGCTGTCCGGCGTCACGGATGGTGCCGTCTGGACGCTCACGTCGCGGCCATGGCGTCAGCGCCACGCTCGACGGGCGTCTCCACCGGCGGCACTGCGCGCAGCAGCATCACCGAGCCGACCAGGAACCAGCCGCCGAACAGTGCTGCTGCCAACCAGAAGGAGAGCAGGCCGTTCCACGCGAAGGGACCCGTCTTGAAGAAGAGCAGCAGGAAGGCCGGCAGGAAACAGAAGGCCGCCCAGAAGTTGAAGTAACCGAACCAGCGCGGGAACGGCGGGTTCGCGCGCTTGTCGGAGAGGATCGCGACGCCCCACGAGACGCACTGCAGGATGGCCGGCGGCCCGTTCATGATGAACGGCACCCAGGCGAGGTCGATCAGCATCCGGAGCAGATCGGGGTCGCGGTCGGGACGGAACGCCGCAGCCCCGAAGATCAGCACCGGCAGCGAGATGGCGAAGAGCCCGCCGGCGGAGCCGATGATCTGGATGTAGGCGAGCGGCGAGAAGTCGCCCTCGATCCGTTTGATGTGAGCGGCGATGAGCGCCCCCATCGGCACCGTGAAGCCGGCACCGAAGAGCATCAGGACTGCGCCGAGCCGGATGCCGTTGTAGTCCTCGGCGATCTGCCGAGCCACCTCGTCGGCGGTGTCAGACGGCGAGGGCGGGGGCATCCATCCGGCGGCGATCAGGCCACCGAACAACAGCACCACGAGCATGAAACCGCTGCAGGCGCAGGCGATCTGGACGGGCCGCGACATCATGGCGTCTCCTCAGACTTCGTTGTCCGAACCACGGACTTTCTATGGCTCACTAATTTTTAGTCTAAAGTAGATTCTTGTGAATGGGCAACCGGTTGGCGGAATGCTGCCGCGCCGCGACGCTCCCGCCCGGGTCCTCCTCCTGCACGGGATGGGCTGTGGCCCGTGGGTCTGGCGCGACGTCGAACAGGCGCTGCCCACCCACCTCACGGCCCTGCCGGTGGTCATCGCAGGTCATCGCGGCGGGACCCGGCTGAGCCGCACCGCTGCGAACACCGTGCCCGAGCAGATGGTCGACGACCTGGAACGCCAGCTCGACCACCTCGGCATCGACCGGATCCACGTCGTCGGCAACTCCCTGGGCGGCTGGCTCGCGCTGCGCCTCGCCGAGCGCGGCCGCGCGTTGAGCGTGCTCTGTCTCGCGCCGGCCGGCGGTTGGCGCCCTGGTTCGGTCGGCGAACGGCTCGTGGTGTCACGCTTCGTGATCGGCCACCGCATCGCCCGTCGCCTGGATCGCAAACCGCGCCTGCTGCGCGCCACCGGGGTACGACGCGCAGTGCTGGCGCCCGTCGTCCACGACCCGATGTCCGTGGAGCTCGCGGACGCTGTCAGGTTCGTCCAGGACCTCGCCGACTGCCAGGCGTTGCGGGCCGCGATCGTTCACCCGCCGGCGCGCGAGCTGAACGCGATCCTCCGGATCGGCGCCCCCACCACGATCGCTTGGTCCGGCGACGACCGGGTGCTCTCTGGCCCGTGGGCTCGAGAGGGCTTCCGGCACCTGCTCGTCAACGAGGTGGACATTCCCGACGTCGGACACCTGCCGATGCTCGACGACCCCGGCGTCGTGGCCGGCCTGATCGCGAATCGGGTCAGGAGCGCAGCTCCGCCGTCGCCGTAACAGCCATCAGGTCATCCTGCTCGAGCTGGCCCAGCGCCCGCCATGTCAACCAGGTCCCGAGCGCGGTGAAGAGGAAGAACTCCACGAAGACGACCCAGAAGCTGATGCCCCCGTGCCACGCGAACAGCCCCGTCTTCACGAACGGCATCACCGTCAGCGGGAGGTAGCAGAACGCGGTGAAGAACGAGACGTAGGCGAACCAGCGCGGGTAGAGCGTCGTCACCCTGCGATCGCGCAGGATCGCGGCGCCGATCGCCACGCTCTGCAGGGCAGAACACACGAAGGTGGTGTCGAAGAACATCCAGCCGAAGTCGTAGAGCGTCTGCACCATCTCCGGCGAACGCTCCTCGACCCGGAACGCGGCCGTGATCCAGATCGTCGCCGGGACGAAGGTGACCACACCGGTCAGCAGTCCGCCGATCACCTGGATGCCGGCCAGCGGGCCCATCGGGCCCTCGATCCGTCCGATCACCTTCGAGATCGCCACGCTCCAGGTGACGTAGAAGGGGCCAGCGAACGCCATCAACACCATGCCGAGGGTCAGCCCGGTCTTGTGCTCGACGAAGTAGGCGTGGATCTGGTTCGCCGTCCAGTCCTCGCCCGGCGGGGGCCAGAAGCCCGCGCACACGGCGAACCCCAGCAGGCCGAACACGACATAGCTCCCGACGAGCAACAGGGCGACCCGCAGCGTCACGTAGTCCCCGTGGATCCGTGCCCGATCGGCCGTGGCACCAGGGCTCTCGGTCAATGTCATCAGATCTCCTCGATCCTTCTCAGCACTTCGCGGCATCGCCTTCGCGACGCCCGGGGTCGGCCGGACACGGGATGTTGCGAGCTCCGCGCACACCGCGCGGGTCGCTGGTCGGCAACTTGCAGTAGGAGAGCGGCGTCGTCCGTGTCGATTCGTCGAACGGTGACGCCCACTTCCCGGCAGGGAGGAAGCCCTTCACGCACATCGGGGGCTTGTCAGCGTTGGCGAGGGTCAGGCGGACGGCGTGGCTGCTGAGCGCCGGCAGCGTGACCGACTGGACCGTCGCCACCGCGAGTGGGTAGTCCGAGAGGATCTGGGCGAGGTGGCTGTCGTAGGTGCGCAGAATGCCGAGGACGGGGTTGGCGCGTTGCACCAGGGGCGGCAGCGAGATCGAGAGGTCGTCGACCAGTCCGACGGTCTCGGTCGTGAAGGTCGGCCCGTCAGCGAGGAGCTTGCGTAGGTCAGCGTCGCCGGCCCGGAGCTCCGCAGTGACCTGGTCGAGGTTCCGGGTGAGTCGGGCGATGCCCTCGCCTTCGCCGTTGATCGTGCCGAGCACGGGTTCGATGTCGCGCAGCAGGTCGGCGGTCGGTCCGAAGTTCGCGTCCGCGGTTTCGATCAGGTTCGAGCCGCTGTCCAGCAGGGTCTGCAGGTCTCCGGCCCGGCCGGAGAGCGCCTGGCCGCTCTCGTCGATGAGGAGGGACAGCTTCTCCTCGTCGAGGCTGGACACCAGCGCCTGGACGTTGTCGAGCACTGGTCCGATCTCCACCGGGTACGACGTCCGGTCGAGCGGGATCAGATCTCCGCCCGCCAACGGAGCGCCCTCGGCGGCGGGCTCGTCACGAGCGGGGACCAGGGCGACGTACTGCTCCCCCACCGCGGATCGGCTGTGGATCTCCGCGGTCACCGACGCCGGGATGTCGACGTCGTCAACGAGACTGAACCTTGCCACCATCCGGTCGCCGGCGAGCTCCAGGTCCTCGACCTTCCCGACCGGGTGGCCCAGGTAGGTCACCTCGGCACCGGGGTAGAGCCCGGCCGCCTGGGCGAACTCCGCCGACACCTCGTGGCGGCCGATGCCGAGCTCTTCGGGAACGCGCAGGAAGGAGACCGCGAGGATCACGGCGCCCACGACTGCCGCGATGGCGAAGGCGATCAGCTGCTTCCGGATGATCGGTGCTGCCCCCTTGAGGATCATCGTCCGCCTCCCAGCAGGCCGCCGAGGAGTTCCTCGAGGGTGTCGGCGATGTCGGGGCTGCTGCCCGGATCGCGCGTGGTCGGGGCCTTGCCGTCCGAGCCGGCCTTGTCAGTCGAGCCGCCGGCGCGGGTGCCGCCCGTGAGGCCGTTCAGCAGTCCGGTGACACCGTCGAGCGTGCCGCTGAGGAGGGCGCCGAGGTTCGGAAGGCCGGGGAGTCCCGGGATGCCGATGGAGCCGTCTGGACGGATGAAGCCGTTGAGGAGCGCGGAGTTGGTCAGGTCGACCATCGCCGTGAGGTTGCAGTACGACCCGCGACAGGCGTTCTGGACGGTCTCGGGAGCGAACGGGAAGGTCACCGCGAAGCCCAGGGCTGACACTGCCGAGTTGCCCGCCGCCGTGACGGCCTCCAGCACCGGGACCAGGTCCTGGAGATCGGCCAGCAGGTCCTCCTTGACCCGTCCGACGAGCGGGGTGGCGACGTCGCTGAGCCGGGTGAGGGCGGTGAGCGCCTTGGTGAGGTCCGGGCGGTTCTTCGCGAGGACCTGGAGCGCGGGGCCGATCTCGTCGAGGGCGGTGGTCAGGACACCACGGTTCTTCGCGAACCGCTCGGAGAGGCGGGCCATGTCCCGGACAGCCGCGAGGATGTCCGTGCGCTGGTTGTCGAGTGTGCCCACGAAGGAGTCGAGCCGCGGCAGGAGGCTGGCCACTGCCCGGTCGTTGCCACCGAGGACCTTGTTGAGCTCGGCGGTGATCGTCGCGATCTGCTCCAGGCCGCCACCGTTGAGCGCGAGCGAGGCCGCCGACAGCACCTGTTCGGTCGACGGGTAGGCGCGGCCACGGTCAAGGGTGATCCGGTCGCCGCTGCGCAGGGCGCCCGCAGCCTGACCATCAGCCGTGGCCGGCGCCACCAGCTCGAGGTAGGCGGCACCGAGCAGCGTGTTGACACCGACCTTGGCGAGGGTGTTGGCGGGCAGAGCGACATCGGGCTCCAGCGTCAGCTCGGCGACGGCGTGCCAGTTCTCGACCCGGACGTCGGTGACCGTCCCGACGGCTACGTCGTCGACCTTCACGTCGGCGTTGACGTTCAGGGTGCCGACATCCGGGAGCTCGACCGTGAGCTTGATGGCGTCGTCACCCTTGCCCTTGCCGCCCGGCAGGACCATCGAGTCGATCCCGTCGAAGCGACAGCCGGACAGGAGCACGACCAGGGCGAGCACGCACACCAGTGCGAAGCGTCGTGCGGTGGTGGACCTCATGACCCGGCCCCGGCAATCAGGAGCAGGAGGGCGTCGAGCAGCTCCTGGGACTGCGGGCTGTCCACGACCTGGCCGAGCAGGTTTCCGAGAAGGTCGTTGCAGAGCTTCTCGGTGCCTGCCTCGTTCGTACCGGCCGCGCCCCCGATCGCGCCACAGATCAGCGACCCGGGCGAGAAGATGTTCGCGGAGTTCAGGTTGACCCCGACGGCGTTCTGGCCCTCGTGGTACGACTCGGTCAGGTTCTCGAGCGCATTCGGTGCAACGTGCAGGATCTGCGCGAGGTCGCCCTGCTGCTTGTTGACGACCTGGACGATGTCCGAGAGCCGGGTGACGGCGGTGTTCAGTCCGGCCCGGTTCGCCTTGATGAATCCTTCGACGTCGCCGACCGCAGCGCTGAGGTTCCGCAGGGCGCTGCGCACCAGACGCTTGTCATCGACGAGCATCGCCGAGACCGCGTCGAGGTTCTGGATGAACTTCTTCATCTGCCCATCACTCTGGGCGAGCGCTGCGACGAACACCTGCAGGTTGCGCACCACCGAGAACGCGTCGTCCCCGCCGCTGTCGAGGACGCCGACCGCGTTGGAGAGGTCCGCGATGGTCTGGTTGATCGTCGCCCCCTGGCCATCGAGGGCGGTCGAACCGGCATCGACCAGGTCCGAGAGGGCACCATTCTTGTTGGCGCCGCGCGGACCGAGTGCCTCGGCGAGACCGTTGAGCTGCTCCTTGATCTCGTCCCACTCGACCGGTACAGCAGTGTCCGCGAGCTCGATGGTCGAGCCGTCAGCAAGGACCGGCCCACCGTCGTACCGGGGGGTGAGCTGCAGGTAGCGGCTGCTGACCAGTGAGGGCGCGACGATGACCGCCTTGGCGTCCTTCGGGATCTTGACGTCGGAGTTCACGTGGAAGGCCACCCGCACCAAGGTGT
>NZ_JBMCZA010000088.1:18555-19979 GCF_048654705.1 Nocardioides sp. CPCC 206348 | reverse complement strand
CCGCCGCTGTCGAGGACGCCGACCGCGTTGGAGAGGTCGGCGATCGTCTGGTTGATCGTGGCGCCCTGGCCCTCGAGTGCCTTCGACCCCGCACCCACCACGTCCGAGAGGGCCCCGGACTTGTTCGCGCCCCGCGGACCGAGCGCCTCGGCCAGCCCGTTGAGCTGCTCCTTGATGTCGTCCCACTCGACCGGGACAGCGGTGTCGGCGAGCTCGATGGTCGATCCGTCGGCGAGGACCGGCCCGCCGTCGTACCGCGGCGTCAGCTGTAGGTAACGGCTGCTGACCAATGAGGGCGCGACGATGACCGCCTTCGCGTCCTTCGGGATCTTGACGTCGGCGTTCACGTGGAAGGCCACCCGGACCTTGGTGCCCTCGGGATCGATGCTGTCGATCTTGCCGACCGGCACACCCAGCACCCGGACCTCGTCGCCGGCGTAGATGCCGTCCGTGCTCGGGAACCACGCCACCAGGTCGGTGCTGCCCTTGTCACGGAAACCGACCGTGAGGACGGCGACGGCAACCACGGCGAGCGCAACGAGCATGCGCAGCCGCGGCGTTGCGAGGATGTTCTTGATCGTGCTCATCGGCCGATCCCCTCACCGAAGAGACCCGGCGGGCCGAGCTCGGAGAGCTGGGGCTGGAGCATGTTGCCGGGCAGCAGGTTCTGGAGGTACGCCGAGAAGAACTCGCCGCTCGACACGACCTCGCCGAGACCGGTGGCATACACCGACAGTCCGCGCAATGTCTTGCTGATGTTGGCCTTGTTGGTCTGCAGGGTGCCGATCACGGCGTTGAGCTCCTCGAGAGCGGGTCCGATGGTGTCCTTGTTGTCCGCGACGAGGCCCCGCAGCTCGGTGGCCATGGCGGAGAGGTTCACGAGCAGTGCCGTGATGTCCTGTCGTCTCTTCAACAACTCGGTGAAGAGCACGTTGCCGTCCTTCATCAGGGCGGTCAGGTCGCCGCTGCGGTCGGCGAGCACGTCGCTGAACTGGTCGGCGTTGGCGAGCAGGCTGCGCAACGAGTCGTCGCGGCTGCTGATCGTCTTCGACAAGCGGCTCACTCCCGTGATGGCGTTGCCGAGCTCGGGGGTGGCCCCCTCAAGGGTCCCTGCCACCGTCTCGAGTGCGGCCGCGACCTTGTCGACGTCGATGTCCTCGGCCTCCTGCTGGAGATCGGCGAGCGCGTCGGTCACTTCGTACGGGACGCTCGCCCGCTCGATCGGTATCCGCGCGCCCTCGGCGAGCGTGCCGCCCCCTTGCGAGGTGAGGACGAGCGCCTTGTCGCCGAGGACGGTCTCGACGCTGACCTGGGCCGTCGTCTCCGTGCCGAGCTCGATCCCGGTTTCGGTGAGTCCGAACTCGACGAGGACACCCTCGCCCTCGAGACTCACCTCGCCGACGCGACCCACGGTGAGACCGCTC
>NZ_JBMCZA010000088.1:17292-18545 GCF_048654705.1 Nocardioides sp. CPCC 206348 | reverse complement strand
GTCGTCTCCGTGCCGAGCTCGATCCCGGTTTCGGTGAGGCCGAACTCGACGAGGACGCCTTCGCCCTCCAGGCTCACCTCGCCGACGCGACCGACGGTGAGACCGCTGACCCGGACCGGGTCGCCCTGCTTGATGCCCGCCGCTTCCGGCAGCATCACGCTGTACTTGCGTCCGAAAGCGCCCACGACGCCGTCGATGTTGAGCACGAGGAGCATCGTCATGACCAGCCCCACCACCACGACCAGGCCCAGGGGCAACGGGTTTCGTTCACGGAACATCTTCATCGCTCGCCCCTCCTCTCCGGATCGTCCTGGCAGCGTTCGACCTGGCTGCGGACCATGGGTGTCTTGATGGGCTTGCCACCCGGTCCACTGATCACGACCTGCACCGCACAGAGGTAGAAGTTGAAGGTGTTCCCGTGGGAGGCGATCCGGTCCAGCACCTGGTAGGCGCCGGGCAGGGACTTCAGGACCTTGTTCAACGTCGCGGTGTTCGTGTTGAGCAGCTTCGCCAGGTCCTTGACCGCAATCAGGGTCTCCTTGAACGGCTGGCGCCCATCGTTGAAGAGGTCGGCCAGCGCGGCCGCCATCTTGTTGATCGAGGTCACCGACTTCGCGATGGGGTCCTTGTCCTTCGCCAGCCCGGAAACCAGTTCCTGGAACTGTCCGATGGTCTGCCGCAGCTGGACGTCCCGGGTGTCGAGGCTGCCCAGCAGGACGTCGAGGTTGTCGATGAGCGAGGTGATCGCGGTGCTGTCGTCGGCCAGCCCGTTGGTGAGGCTCGACGTCTTCGCGAGGAGCGACTCGACCGTGCCGCCGCGCCCCTGGAGGGTGGCGATCAGGTTCTCGGCCAGTTCGTTGACCTCGGCGGGCTCGAGTCCGCGAAAGAGCGGACGGAAGCCATTGAGCAGTACGTCGAGGTCCAGCGCCGGTGTGGTGCGGTCGGCCGGGATCGTGGCTCCGTCAGCGAGTGGCTGGCCCTGGTCCGGGGACTGCTGGAGCTCGAGGTAACGGTCTCCGAGGAGGTTCTCGTAGCGCACGAGCACCTCGGTCGCGTCGGTCAGGGTCTGGCCCTCGTCGACATGGAACGCGACCTCGACGCGGTTGTCGTCGACCACGTCCAGGCCGTCGACCTGGCCGACCCGGACCCCGGCGACCCGGACCACGTCGCCGCCCTGCAGCCCGCTCACGTCGGTCATCACGACGCGGTAGCTCCGGGTCGGCCCCAACCGGGTCTCACCGAGCGTGAGATAG
>NZ_JBMCZA010000088.1:15131-17282 GCF_048654705.1 Nocardioides sp. CPCC 206348 | reverse complement strand
GTCGTCGACCACGTCCAGGCCGTCGACCTGGCCGACCCTGACCCCCGCGACCCGGACCACGTCGCCGCTCTGCAGCCCGCTCACGTCCGTCATGACGACCCGATATCCCGTGGTCGGACCCAGCCGGGTCTCACCGAGCGTGAGGTACAGCAGGCCGAGCACGAGCAGGCCGACGATCGCGAAGATCGTGAGTCGGATGGCTTCTGCGTGGATCTTCACTGGGGTGTCCCCCTCTCCGGCATCGGAATCTGGCTGTTCTTCAGGCGCGGCAACCCGTGGCAGTCGGGGCCGCGATCCTCCGGTTGCCCCGGAAGGTCCTTCGGCACCGTGTAGTGCGAGAGCTCGGAGCGAACGCTCACCAGCGCACGCAACGAGGCGTCCGTACCGCCGATGACGTCGGCCATCACCTTGCGGGTCTCGTCGAGGCCCTTGAGGAAGCACGGCAGCTCGGTCGAGTACGCACGCAGCGTGGCCGCCGTGGGACGGGCGGAGTCCAGCAACCTGGCGAGTGCATCACCGTTGTCACCGAGGAACTCCGCTGCGCGGCCGCCGAGGAGCGAGAGATCCACGAGCAGGCGATCCAGCGCCTGCTCCTCGTCGGCGATCGTGCCGGCCGTCACCGTCGCGTTGCGCAGGATCGCCAACAGGGCCGGCGAGACCTCGACCGCAAGGCGTGCGAAGCGCGCCACCTCGTGCAGGTCCCTGCGCAGCTGCGGAAGGAGGGGCTCGAGCTTGGTGAGGTAGGCGTCCGCCTTCTGCGCAATCGCGGCGATGTCGTCACCACGACCCGACAGGGTGGTGGCCAGGACGGTCAACGTGCCGTTCAGGCCGGCGATGTCGATGCCGTTCAGCACCCGGTCCAGGCCGTCGAAGACGGTGTTGATCTCCGTCGTCACACCCGAGGCATGGATGGTCGCGCCGTCCTGGAGCGAGGCGCCCCCGGACTGTTCCGGCGGGATCAATTCGACGTACTTGGCACCGAAGACGGTGGTCGCCCGGATCTCGGCGACGACATCGGCAGGGATGCCGTCCAGCTCGTCCCGGTCGATCTCCAGGGTGATCTCGACGGCATCACCCACCGAACGTACGGCTCCGACCCGACCGATCTCGACGCCGCGCATCTTGACCTTGCCGCCGGGATCCATCACCAGGCCGGCACGGGAGGTCTGCACGGTGATCTCGGCCGGGTTGCTGAACGCGCGCACGTACAACGCCCCGGTGAGCGCCACCGCGGCGACCACGACGAGGACCAGCCCCACCCCGGCGATCCGGAGCGTGCGGGGGGAAGTGACTCTGCTGCTCACGTGCTCAACCGCCCAGGTGGAAGGTGTTGAAGTTCGAGTAGATGGCCATCGCGATCAGCAGGTTCACGACCATCACGCCACTCAGCGAAGCGCGCACGGATCGACCCACGGCCTCCCCGACGCCCGCCGGACCACCCTTGGCGTTGTAGCCGTAGAAGGTGTGCACGAGCATCACCACGATGACCATGCCGAGCACCTGGATGTAGGAGAAGACGATGTCCATGGGGTGCAGGTAGAGGAAGAAGTAGTGGGAGAAGTTGCCGGCGCCGACGTCGTAGAAGAAGACCAGCAGCAGGTAGTCGGCCAGGAAGCCGCCGAGGGTGGCGAAGATGTAGAGCGGGGTGATCACGATCATCCCCGCGGCAACACGCGTGGTGGCGAGGTAGGGCAGCGACGGGATGGCCATCACCTCGATGGCGTCGATCTCCTCGCTGATCCGCATCGCGCCGAGCTGCGAGGTCGTCGCCGCGCCGAGCGTCACCGACAGTGCGACACCGGCGAGCAACGGCGTGGAGAGTCGGGCCGTGAAGAAGGCAGCCAGGAGGGGGCTGAGTGATCCGACGCCGAGGCTCGAGGACGACTCGAAGCCCTGCGCTGCGGCCACCGCCCCCGCGAAGAAGGTGATCGAGGCGACGATCACGATCGAGCCACCGACGAGGGCGAGGGCACCGGTGCCGGTACCGAGCTCGGCGATCAGCTTGACGATCTCGCCGGGGTGGCGGCGAAGCGCGCGCGGGATTCCGGTGAGCACGCGCGCATAGAAGAGGCCGTGCGCTCCGATGGCGTCGAGCGTCCGGAGCGGCGCGCGACGTGCGGCTTCGAGCTTGGGAGAAAGGACAGACATCAG
>NZ_JBMCZA010000088.1:13014-15121 GCF_048654705.1 Nocardioides sp. CPCC 206348 | reverse complement strand
ATGGTCAGGCTGACGGGGACGAGCACGGCCACGGTGATCACCACGGCCTGGTTGACGGCGTCACCGACACCCTTGGATCCGCCGGCCACGTTGAGGCCGCGATAGCAGGCGATGATTGCGGCGATCAGGCCGAAGACGAAGGCCTTGATCATGCTGAACATCAGCTCGGGGATCCCGGTGAACAAGGGGATGCTGGCGACGTAGGCGCCCGGATTGACGTCCTGGAGATAGACCGAGAAGAAGTAGCCACCAGCGAGGCCACCGGCGCAGATGAGGACGTTCAGGACGAGGGTCACCAGCACCGCGGCCACGATCCGGGGTACGACGAGCCGCTGGATCGGGTCGATGCCCAGCACCTGCATGGCCGCGATCTCCTCACGGATGGTGCGCGCCGCGAGGTCCGCACACATCGCCGTGCCGCCGGCACCGGCCACCACCACGACCGTGACGAACGGACCGATCTGCTGCACGGACGCGATGCCCGCAATGCCGCCCGCGAGGTCGAGGGCGCCGAGGTCCTTGAGCAACAGGTTGACCTCGAAGATCACCAGCAACGTGAAGCCGAGCATCACCAGCAGGGTCGGCACCAGCGAGACCCGCGTGATGAACCACGCCTGCTGCACGGCCTCACGCCACGAGAACCGCTTGGTGAACATGATCACGAGGGCGTCCAGCGTCATCGCCAGAATCCCGCCGAGCTCACGCGTCGGCTTGGTCGCAGCCTCGACCATTGACGCCATCGCACTCCCCCAAGGACTTCCGGTAAATTTGAATCTGGATTAACGTAACTCTACTTATGGAACGCTAGATGGGTCGGCGCGGCGTGTCAAGCGTCACGCCGGAGATCGACATGGCCCGCCTCGAAGGAGCACAGATGGACCTGGGACTGAAGGACAAACGCGTACTGATCACCGGAGGCGCGTCCAACATCGGCCGCGGCATCGTGCACGCCTTCGCCGCCGAGGGCAGCCGGATCGTGCTCTCGGACATCGACGGCCAGCAGGCCGGGAAGGTCGCGGCCGAGGCGCTCGACCGCGGCGCCGCGGGCGTCGAGGTGGTCGTCGGCGACCTGACCACAGAGGGCGAGGCGCAGCGCGCTGCCGATCGCTGCATGGAGGCCTGGGGCGGGGTCGACGTACTCGTCAACAACGCGGGCTGGAGCGTGCCCGGGTTCATCGCGAAGAACACCGACCGTGCCAACTGGCAGAAGACCGTCGAGGTCAACTTCTTCACCGCCATCGCGGCGACCCAGGCCGTCCTGTCTCCCATGCGCGAGCAGGGCCAGGGCTCGATCGTCTTCATCGCCAGTGAATCGGCCTTCGGCCAGATCCGTCAGGGCGTGTACGGCGCCACGAAGGCGGCGGTCGTCGCCCTGGCCCGGACGACCGCGCGCGAGCACGGCCGGCACGGCATCCGTTCCAACATCGTCTGCCCGGGCCTCGTCGTCCCCGACGGCCCCGACGCCGTCGGCGCCAGCAGCCTGTGGGCTGTCGGAAAGGACAACGTCTTCAACGACGACCAGGCGGAGTACCTGCTCAAGGACACCCCGCTCGGCCGGTTGACCAGCGCCGAGGACGTCGCCGCATCGGTGCTCTTCCTCGCCTCAGAGAAGATGTCGCGGCAGGTGACCGGCCAGCTCTTCAGCGTCAGCGGTGGCTACACGATGCCGTGAGGTCTCGAGACGGTTGCTGCGCAACCTCCTCGACCAACGAATCACGCGAGGACGGAGAACCTCCAGTCCAGGACGGGGCGCTCGCCGTCGGCGGTGACCTCGGCACGCAGGTCGAGGACCTGCCAGCCGCCGGCCGCCGGGGCGGCGTGCTGCACCGTGAAGCGCGTCGTCAGGGTGTCGCCCTCGTGGACCGGGCCTGTGTGGTCGCAGGACTCCCACGCCAGGATCGTCGCGAGGTCTGGCAGGGCACGCGTCAGCTGGGACGCGGCGATCGCGATCGTGTGGCCGCCGTAGACCAGGCGCTGGCCGCCGCCGGCGGCGAACCGGTCATGGTGGACCGCGGCAACATTGAGCGTCAGTCGGGCGAGCTCTGGGGCGCTGGAGACGACGTCACCCGTGGCCACCTCGAGCACCTCCCCCGCCTCCGGGAGTACG
>NZ_JBMCZA010000088.1:0-13004 GCF_048654705.1 Nocardioides sp. CPCC 206348 | reverse complement strand
CGGTTGCTGCGCAACCTCCTCGACCACCGACGACCCTGGTCAAGTCAGTACTTGCCCACCTGCAGGTTGGCCCACGTCGCGGTGCTGACGATGCCTGCCCGCGGCATGCCCACCTTGGCGCGGTAGGCCTGGACGTCGGATGCCATCTCTGCGTCGAAGATGCCGTCGATCTTGATCTCCAGGGTCGGCACGGCTGCCTGCATCGCGCGCTGCGCGCGTCGTACGTAGACACCGCGGGATCCGATCTTGAGGACCGGCCGGTGGCCCGCGGACAGGATGGACATCCAGTCCTTGACGCTCCAGGTCGTGCTGGTGCGGAAGCCCAGCGACTTCTGCCACCTCATCCCGGCTGCCTGCGTGGCGGTGTTGTAGAGCCCGTTGATGGCGCCCGTGTACATGGCCTTCTCGCGGAGCAGGCACTGCAACGCCTTGACCCGGGTGGCGTTCGGCACGACCGAGGCGGTGGGCGGCTTGACGGCGGAGTACCGCACCAGGTCGATCCGGATGCCGGAGCAGTGGCGCTCGGCCGCCGGTGTGGAGTTGCCGAGGTCGAGGAAGTTGCGGTCGATGTTGATCGTCACGCCGCCCCAGGTCTCGTTGTGTCCGCCCTGGTACTGCTTCACGCGGCGACCGGGCAGCCAGGCCGTGGGGGACAGGTAGGCGGAACTGACCGTGGTGTTGGCGATGCCGTCCCAGCGGGCGATCCAGAGCTGGTCGGGCAACGCGACGCCGGGCGAGTTCTTCGCGACGTCGTCGAGCATCTTGATGCCCGAACCGGCGCTGGAGTAGAAGCCGGACTTGTAGCTCAGCCCGTGCACGCGCAGCGTCCAGGCGTGCATGAACGCGACGGCGGACTGGCGGCAGCGCGTGTTGCCGAGGTCGAAGCCTTCGAGGTCGTAGAACAGCGTGCTGGCCGGGGCCAGGCCCAACGCCTTCGCCGCCGCCACGGCGCGCTCCGCCTCGAGCTTGCCCTGCGCCTTGGCCTTCGCATAGCTGCTGGTCGGGTCCGGGTTGATCGTCGGGTCGTCCTTGTACTTGGGGTAGCGCGTGCTGCAGCTGGCCTGCGGGCCCAGCGTGATCGGCAGCAGGCGCCAGCCCTGCACGAGCTGGCGGGTCACCCAGGCCGGCGTCAGGTTCGGCTGGCTGCGGCAGGCACGGGAGTTGCCGCTGATGTAGATGCCGACCGACAGGAACGGCGAGTTCTCGAGCCAGGCGTCCATCTTCGCCTGGGTCGGGGCCACGCACTGGTCGAACCCGTAGCCGGTGAAGTTGCCTGGCGTCACCGGGTTGGTGCCGGCGGCGGTCAGGTCGATCGGACGCGGAGTCGCCTTCGGTGTGTCGCCCTGGAGCTGTCCGAGCAACGTCAGCGCGAGGACGGCGGCCAGCACCCCTGTGGCGAGTCGACCGGACTGCGTGCGCAGGCGTGCGTGCGGTGCGGGTCGTCGTACCGAAGTGGGAACGAGCCGGACAGACATGGCGGAAACAACTCCAGGGGAAGTGGGAAGGGCCGTGGTGGCCATGTCACGGTAACCCCAACTTTCACATCCGTAACAGGCCTCGGTGATAACTACAGACCTGTAATTCGCGGCGCGAGCCGTCCCGGGACCCCCGGAGTGCGGTGGTGAGCGATCTCATGGGGGAGCGGGCGGAGGGAACGCCGACCCCGGCCGATAGATTTGCGTCCGTGGCCGACTCCGTTCCTGCACCCGCACGTCCCGCGCTCGACACCGTCGCGGTCGCGACCGGCGACCCGGACCGAGAACAGCCCTGGGCCGACCTCGGTCTGAAGACCGACGAGTACGACCGGATCAAGGAGATCCTCGGGCGCCGTCCGACCAGCTCCGAGCTGGCGATGTACTCGGTGATGTGGAGCGAGCACTGCTCGTACAAGTCCTCCAAGGTGCACCTCAAGCAGTTCTCCCAGATTCCCCAGGAGACTCCTATCGGCCCGATGCTCGCGGGCATCGGCGAGAACGCCGGCGTCATCGACATCGGCCAGGGCTACGCCGTCAGCTTCAAGGTCGAGAGCCACAACCACCCGTCGTACGTCGAGCCCTACCAGGGCGCCGCGACCGGTATCGGCGGCATCGTCCGCGACATCATCGCGATGGGCGCCCGCCCGGTCGCCGTGATGGACCCGCTGCGCTTCGGCCCGCTCGACGCCGACGACACCCACCGGGTGCTGCCCGGGATCGTCGCCGGCGTGGGTGGCTACGGCAACTGCCTCGGCCTGCCCAACATCGGCGGCGAGGCCGTCTTCGACGAGTCCTACCTCGGCAACCCCCTCGTCAACGCGCTCTGCGTCGGCGTCCTGCGCCACGAGGACCTCCACCTCGCCAAGGCATCCGGCGAGGGCAACCTCGTGGTCCTGTACGGCGCCCGCTCGGGTGGCGACGGCATCGGCGGCGTGTCCGTGCTCGCCTCCGAGACCTTCGACGCGGACGGCCCGGCCAAGCGGCCCAGCGTCCAGGTCGGCGACCCGTTCATGGAGAAGCTCCTCATCGAGTGCACCCTCGAGCTGTTCCAGGCCGGCGTGGTCGCCGGTATCCAGGACCTCGGCGGTGCCGGCCTCTCCTGCGCGACCTCCGAGCTCGCGTCCGCCGGTGACGGTGGCATGCACGTGCACCTCGACAAGGTGCCGCTGCGCGACTCGACGCTGTCGCCCGAGGAGATCCTGATGAGCGAGAGCCAGGAGCGGATGATGGCGGTCGTCGAGCCCGCCGACATCGAGGCGTTCCTCGCGATCACCACCAAGTGGGACGTCGAAGCCGCCGTGATCGGTGAGGTCACCGACAGCGGTCGCCTGGTCATCGACTGGCACGGCGAGACCGTCGTCGACGTCCCCCCGCGGACCGTCGCCCACGACGGCCCCGTCTACGAGCGCCCGTTCGCCCGCCCGTCGTGGCAGGACGCGCTGCAGGCCGACAAGGCCGAGGCGCTCGCCCGCCCGACCACCGGCGAGGAGCTGAAGGCCACGCTGCTCCAGCTCGTCGCGAGCCCGAACCTCTGCGACAAGTCCTGGATCACCGACCAGTACGACCGCTACGTGCAGGGCAACACCGTCCTCGCGCAGCCGTCCGACAGCGGCATGGTGCGCGTCGACGAGGAGACCAACCTCGGTGTCGCGCTCGCCACCGACTGCAACGGCCGCTTCGCCAAGCTCGACCCGTACGCCGGCGCCCAGCTCGCCCTCTCGGAGGCCTACCGGAACGTGGCCACCGGCGGTGCCGTCCCGCTGGCCGTCAGCGACTGCCTGAACTTCGGCTCGCCCGAGGACCCCGACGTGATGTGGCAGTTCGCCGAGGCATGCCGCGGCCTGAAGGATGCCTGCCTCGAGCTCGGCATCCCCGTCACCGGCGGCAACGTCAGCCTCTACAACCAGACCGGCGAGACGGCCATCCTGCCGACGCCCGTCGTGGCCGTGCTCGGCGTCGTCGACGACGTACGACGCCGGACGCCGTCGTCCTTCCAGGCGGCCGGTGAGCAGATCGTCCTGCTCGGCACCACCCGCGAGGAGCTGTCCGGCTCCGAATGGGCCAACGTCGTGCACGGCCACCTCGGCGGCCTGCCGCCGCAGGTCGACCTGGCCGCCGAGCGCAGCCTCGCCCGACTCCTGAAGGACCTCGTGGGCCTGGCGACCAGCGCGCACGACCTGTCCGACGGTGGCCTGGCCCAGACGCTGGCCGAGGGCGCGATGGTCAGCGGGATCGGAGCCACCGTGACGCTCGAGGGTGACCCGTTCGTGGGCCTGTTCGCCGAGTCGGCGGCGCGCGCCGTCGTCACCGTCGAGGACGTGGACATCGACGAGCTGCGTGCGCTGTGTGCACGCCACGACGTCCCGATGACCGTGCTCGGCACCACCGGCGGCGAGTCCCTCGTGGTCGAGGGCCAGTTCGACGTCGCCGTCGCTGACCTGCGGGACGCCTGGACGGCGACCCTGCCGGCTGCCTTGGGCTGATCGCCTTCGGCTGATCAGCTCCGGGCGTCGCCCGGGGCGGGTCAGCGGACCTTGGTGCGGACCTCGATGTCCGCCGTGATCTCTTCCTCGGCGTCCGCGCCGCCGTAGATCGACGTCTGGGTCATGTCGTAGGTGAAGGTCGCACCGAGCCGGGTCGAGGCTCCCTCGGTCAGGTCGAAGACCACGTTGTAGACGGTGGTGCAGCCGCCCTGCGTGAGGTCGGGGCACGACCGGGACGCGGTGTCCTCGATGACGGCGGCGGACTTGACCTTGCCCAGCGTGAAGGTCGGCGTGACCTCGAGGGGGTAGTAGATCGCTCCGGAGCGGGCGTCCGCGGACACGGCGTAGCGGCCCAGTGAGGTGCGGATCGTGACGCCCAGCCACGTGTGGTCGGGCTCGGCCCAGGCGCTGCCGGCGTAGGGGAGGCGCACCACGCGGCGCACGCTGCAGGCGAAGTCCGCCACGACGACCTTCTCGGCGAAGGTCGCGTCCGTGGTGCAGTTGCTGGCCTTGTCCTTCGGGGGCTTGAGGTCGTAGAGGGGCTCCGCCAGGCCGGCGTCGCGCTCCCCGGTGGCCAGGTCGACCGTCTGCTTCACACCCTCGAAGTCGACGGCGAGGCTGGGTTCCTTCGCCGATCCCGAGACGAGCACGTAGAACGACGCGGACCCTTCGCCCGTCTCCCGCGGTGCAGGAAGGCGGTACGACGCCCCGTCGGCCAAGAGCGTGATCGCAGGGGTGCTCTCGGTGGTGAGGAAGTCGGCGTAGTCGTTGAAGGTCGCGGCGTCGTACTGCCACGTGAGCGGCACGAACGTGCTGCCTGCGGGCGCGGTGATGGCCTCCAGCTGGCGGGTGTCGTCGGCGCCGAGCTTGTCGGTCGGCTCGCCCAAGGAGATCTCGAGCCGCCCGCGGGGCAGGACCACGGAGGAGGGCGAGCCCTCACTGAACTGGTCGTCAGCCCGGGCCGCCACGACGTCGCCGACCTCGACCCCGGCGTCGTCACCGCAGGCGGTGAGTCCCGGTGCGAGGACCAGTAGCCCGAGGGCAGCGGCAGCACAGCGACGGAGAACCATGGACCCATTCTGACGGGCGCGACCTCGTCGCACCGCGGTGGCTCACCATCACGCCCCCCGCAGGCCCCGTTCTCAGGCCTGCGCGAGGACGGGGTCGAGGTCTGCGCGCGGGTCTGCGAGGCGCGGCCAGTCCCGCGGACGGGGGACCGTTCGTACCGACCGCGCGAGGGTCGGGATCAGGGCCACGGCGGCAACGAAGGCCGTCAGGGCGAGGACGGCTGTCCCGCCGTCGAGCACGGACAGGAGCACGCCCGCGAGCACCGGGGCCAACGGCATGGTCAGCATCGAGGTGAACTGCATGGTCGACTGCACCCGTCCGATCAGGGCGGGCGGGGTGATCGCCATCCGGTAGGCCATCACCCCGGCGTTGCCGGCGGGATTGAGGAACATGCCGACGGATGCGGCCAGGGCCAGCGCCCACGGGTGGTTCCAGAGCGCGAGCGGGAGCGACAGCGGCACGAAGCTCCACGCGACCACGATCGTCAGGGGGCCGGTCGCGTAGCGGTCGATCAGCCGGGGCGCGGCCAGGGCCCCGAGGATGCCGAAGGCTCCGATCGCCGTCTCGACGAGGCCGATCTGCCAGGCGGGGAAGCCGGCCTCGATCAGGCGGAGCAGGGCGAGGAAGAAGAGCGCGTTGATCGACAGGTTGGCGGCGGGGGACCAGACCAGCAGGACGCGCAGGAACGGCCGGTCCCAGAGGAAGCGGAGTCCCTCGCCCAGGTCGCGGATCGGGTGGGAGTCGCTGGGGGTGGGCTCGGGGGAGAGGTCGGCACGGACCCGGCCGAGGAGCAGCCAGCCGATGGCGTAGGTGACGGCATCGGCGGCGAACGGCGCCCACCGCGCCAGGGAGAACAGGGCGCCGCCCACGGGTCCGCCGAGCAGTCCGGCGACGTGCTGGCGCGCCTGCTGCTGGCTGAGCGCCGTCGGCAGTTCCTCCTGGGACACGATGCTGCGGATCGCGGAGTACTCCGCGGGGCTGAACAGCCCGGTGACCACCCCGGTGGCCAGCGCGACCGCGAGCAGGTGCGGCAGCGTCAGGGTGCCGCTGACACCGGCCACCACGAGGGTGCCGTAGAGAACGACGCCGGAACCGAGGGAGAAGCGCATCAGGCGCAGTCGGTGCCGACGGTCCGCGAGCACCCCGGCCGGCAGCAGCATCGCGACCATGCCCAGCAGGAAGATCCCTTCGGCGGCTGCGGCCCACAACGCTGATCCCGAGAGCGCGTACGCCGCGAGCGGCATGGCGAACGCGGTGATCCGGGTGCCGAGCTCGGACACCGTTGCCCCGACCCAAAGGGCCGTGAAGTCGTGGTTGCGGGAGAGCGCTCGGAAGGACGACATGCCCGCACCATAAGTTGCGCAACAACCATTGCGCAATACATATTGCGCAAAGAGTCGTGCGCATGTCGGTAGGCTGCGCCCATGGTGATGTACGACGACCCGCGGATCCTGCGCGCGATCGCCCACCCGACCCGCAACCGGGTGCTGCACGAGCTCTCCGCGGCTGGGTCGCTGCGCGCGGCAGACATCGCCCGGCGCATCGACATCCCGGCCAACCAGGCGAGCTTCCACCTGCGGCAGCTGGCCAAGTACGGCCTGGTCGAGGAGGACCCCGACGCCGCCCGGGACCGGCGCGACCGGGTGTGGCGGATGGTGGATCCGGACGGCATCCGGTTCCGGACCTCGGACATGCTCGCCCGCCCGGGCGGACGGGCGGCGTACACGGTGTTCCAGCGGAACGCGATCGAGTGGGGCCGGCACCTGGTCGAACGCGCACTGGACCAGGCGGAGACGCCGGTGAAGAAGAGCGTGTCCGAGTGGTCGCTGCTGTTGTCGGCCGAGGAGTCCGAGCAGCTGATGGAGGAGCTCGGTGCCGTGGTCGAGCGCTACCGGGACGTCGGCCGCGCGGGCGGTGTCGACGCCGACCGCGAGACCTACTCGGTGTTCCAGCTGATCCAGCCGTACCCGGAGCTGCCCCAGTCGCCGTCGGGCTCGTCGGGCTCGTCGGACTCGGCGGGCGAGGACTGATGGCGTCCCGGCTGCGCCCCGCAGACCCCGAACTGGTCGCGGACGCCCTCGGGCGCCTGGCGTCCGACACCCCCGAGCGGGGCGACCTGCGGTTGCTCACGAAGCACTACCTCGCGCTGCTCGAGGCGATCGCGCCCGGACGGTCGGTGGAGGTGCGGGTGCCGCCGTACGCCGCCGTCCAGGTGGTCGAGGGGGTGCGCCACACGCGCGGCACTCCGCCGGCGGTCATCGAGACCGACGCCGCGACCTGGATCGCGCTCGCGACCGGCGACCTCACCTGGGCCGAGGCCGTCGAGGCGGGGACGGTCCGTGCCAGTGGCGAGCGCACCGACCTGGCGCCGTACCTCCCCCTGGGGTGATTTCGGCGACACGCGGCCAGGTCATAAGTTGGGGCCCATGACCGCACCTGTCTCCACCCATGACCTGCGTACGCGTCTTGCCGAGCTCCTCCCGGGCGTCCGATCGGACCTCGAGGCCCTCGTCCGGATCCAGTCCGTCAGCGCTGACCCCGACCGCCTCGACCAGGTGGAGGTCAGCGCCCAGGCGACGGCCGACCTCTTCGCCGCCGAAGGCGTCGACGTCGAGATCGTCCGGGCGTACGACGGCGCTCCGCCTGCCGTGATCGGCCACCGTGCCGGCCCCGACGGTGCGCCCACCGTGCTGCTCTACGCGCACCACGACGTCCAGCCCGAGAACGAACACGCCGAGTGGGACAGCCCGCCGTGGGAGCCGACCGAGCGCGACGGCCGCCTCTACGGGCGCGGTGCCGCGGACGACAAGGCCGGGATCATCACCCACATCGCCGCGCTGCGGGCGTTCGGCGACGAGCTGCCGGTCACGGTGAAGGTCTTCATCGAGGGCGAGGAGGAGGTCGGTTCCGACACGCTCCCCGCGTTGCTCAAGGCCTACCAGGACCGGCTCGCTGCCGACGTCATCGTGATCGCCGACTCCGGCAACTGGGACATCGGTGTCCCCGCGCTCACCACCTCGCTCCGGGGCCTGGTCCGCGTCGACGTCGAGGTCCGCACCCTGACCCACGCCGTGCACTCGGGCATGTGGGGCGGCCTCGTGCCGGACGCCCTGATCACCCTGTCCCGCCTGATCGCCACGCTGCACGACGACCGCGGCAACGTGGCCGTCGAAGGCCTGTTCAGTGGCCCCGCCGCCGACGTCGACTACCCGGAGGACCGCCTGCGCGCCGAGTCCGGCGCCGCCGCCGGCATCGAGTGGATCGGCGAGGGCTCGGCCGTCGAACGCCTCTGGACCAAGCCGGCACTCAGCATCACCGGCCTCGACGCTCCCAAGGTCGACGGCGCCTCCAACACGCTCGTCCCCGCGGCGCGCGCGAAGATCTCGCTCCGGATCGCCCCCGGCGACACCACCGAGAACGCCCTGGCCTGCCTGCAGCGCCACCTCGAGGCCAACGTCTCGTGGGGCGCCACCCTGACCACGACGGTCGTCGACACCGGTGAGGCCACGCAGATCGACGCCACCGGGCCGTCGTACGACGCCGCGCGGGCCGCGTTCGCCGAGGCCTGGGACGGCACCGAGCCGGTCGACATGGGCGTCGGTGGCTCGATCCCGTTCATCGCGGAGTTCCTCGAGACGTTCCCGCAGGCCTCCGTGCTCGTGACCGGCGTCGAGGACCCCGACACCCGGGCCCACGGCCCCAACGAGGGCCTGCACCTGGCCGAGTTCGAGAAGGTCCTGCTCGCCGAGGCCCTGCTGCTCCGCAACCTGGGCGCGTCCTGATTCGCCGAGTTGGGGTTTGTCACCGCCGTACGACGTCGACAAACCCCAACTCGACGGTGACAAACCCCAACTCGGACGAAATGAGGGATCCGGCGCTCGGCCGGTAGGCTCAGCACCGTGTGCGGAGTCTTTGGTGTGTGGGCCCCCGGTGAAGACGTCGCCAAGCTGACCTACTTCGGCCTCTATGCCTTGCAGCACCGGGGCCAGGAGTCTGCAGGGATCTCGGTCAGCAACGGTCGGCAGATCCTCGTCTACAAGGACATGGGACTGGTTTCCCAGGTCTTCGACGAGAACACCCTCGCGTCCTTCGGCGGCCACCTCGCGGTCGGCCACTGCCGGTACTCGACGACCGGCGCCAGCACCTGGCAGAACGCGCAGCCGACCTTCCGGCCCACGGCCGACGGCTCGATCGCGCTCGGCCACAACGGCAACCTCATCAACACCGCCGATCTGGCGCAGATGGTCGCCGAGCTGCCGAGCGACGAGGGCGAGCTGGACATCCACGCCCGCAACCTCGAAGCCGCGACCAACGACACCAGCCTGGTCACCGCGCTGCTCGCGCACCACCCCGACCAGTCGCTCGAAGCCCGTGCCATGGAGCTGCTGCCGCTGGTCAACGGCGCGTTCTCCTTCGTGTTCATGAACGAGAACACCCTGTACGCCGCCCGCGACCCCGAGGGCATCCGGCCGCTCGTGCTCGGTCGACTGGAGCGCGGCTGGGTCGTGGCCAGTGAGGACTCCGCCCTGGCGACCGTCGGCGCCAGCATCGTGCGCGAGGTCGAGCCGGGCGAGCTGATCGTCATCGACGAGGACGGCCTTCGTTCGCACAAGTTCGCCGAGCCGCGCCGCAAGGGCTGCGTGTTCGAGTACGTCTACCTCGCCCGACCGGACGCCACCATCGCGGGCCGCAGCGTCCACGAGGCGCGCGTCGAGATGGGCCGACAGCTGGCCCGCGAGTTCCCGGTCGACGCCGACCTGGTCATCCCGGTCCCCGAGTCCGGCACCCCGGCTGCTGCTGGCTACGCCCTGGAGAGCGGCATCCCGTTCGGCCAGGGCTTCGTGAAGAACGCCTACGTCGGGCGGACCTTCATCCAGCCCAGCCAGACCCTGCGCCAGCTCGGCATCCGGCTCAAGCTCAACGCCCTCGAGCACATGATCCGCGGCAAGAAGATCGTGGTCGTCGACGACTCGATCGTGCGCGGCAACACGCAGCGTGCCCAGGTCCGGATGCTCCGCGAGGCAGGCGCCCTCGAGGTGCACGTCCGGATCTCCAGCCCGCCGGTCAAGTGGCCGTGCTTCTACGGCATCGACTTCGCGACCCGCGCCGAGCTGATCGCCAACGGGCTCGAGCCCGAGGAGATCGCCGCGTCCGTGGGCGCCGACAGCCTCGGTTACATCTCGCTGGAGGGCATGATCGACGCCACCGGCCAGCAGGAGAGCACCCTGTGCACGGCCTGCTTCACCGGCAAGTACCCGATCGAGCTTCCCGACGAGAGCCTGCTCGGCAAGCACCTGCTCGAAGCAACGCTTCAGCCGAGCACCCACGGCGAAGCACTCCCCGTCTTCAACAACCCCTGATCCTGGCCGGAGAACCATGAACGACAACGCCTACGCGCGCGCCGGAGTCGACATCGAGGCCGCGGACCGCGCCGTCGACCTCATGAAGGAGTGGGTCGAGAAGGCCCGCCGCCCCGAGATGCTCGGTGGCCTCGGCGGCTTCGCCGGACTCTTCGACGCCTCGGCCCTGCTCGCCTACAAGCGCCCGCTGCTGGCCACCTCCACGGACGGTGTCGGCACGAAGGTCGCCGTCGCGCAGATGATGGACAAGCACGACACGATCGGGTTCGACCTGGTCGGCATGGTCGTCGACGACCTCGTCGTCTGCGGTGCCGAGCCGCTCTTCATGACCGACTACATCGCGACGGGCAAGGTGGTTCCCGAGCGGATCGCCGCCATCGTCAAGGGCATCGCTGAAGCATGTGTCGAGGCGGGTTGTGCGCTCGTCGGTGGCGAGACCGCGGAGCACCCCGGTCTCCTCGCCCCCGATGAGTACGACGTCGCGGGCGCCACCACCGGTGTCGTCGAGGCCGACGCCCTGCTCGGCGCCAACCTCGTGCGCGCCGGGGACGTCGTGATCGCGATGGAGGCCAGCGGCCTCCACTCCAACGGCTACTCCCTGGCCCGCCACGTCTTCTTCACCCAGGCCGGCTGGACGGTCGACCGCCAGGTCGACGAGTTCGGCCACACCCTGGGCGAGGAGCTCCTCGTCCCGACCCGGCTCTACACGAAGCCTTCGCTGGCCATCGCCCGCGAGACCGAGACGCACGCCATGGCGCACGTCACCGGTGGCGGCCTGGCCAACAACCTCGCGCGGGTCATGCCGCCCGAGCTCAAGGCCACCCTGGACCGCGGCACCTGGACGCCCGGCCCGGTCTTCGACGTCGTCCGCAAGCTCGGCAACGTCTCCCAGCCCGACCTCGAGGCGACGCTCAACTGCGGCGTCGGCATGGTTGCGATGGTCGCGCCCGATTCGGTCGACGCCGCGATCGCCCGCCTGGCCGAGTTCGGGATCAATGCCTGGGTCGCCGGCGACGTCGCGGCCGACCCGGAGCTCAAGGGCACCGTCGAACTGGTGGGCCGGCACCCCGGTTGGTGACGCGGTCGGGAACCCGGTGGGGGACCCGATTGGTGACGTGGGCCTCAAACCCGGCGGATCGCCGAGACCGGAGTACGGGAACATCCACGGGCCATGTAATGTTGTGCCCACGAGACTCAGATTCAGCAGTCCGGGGCCCCGAGGGCTACCGGCCAAGTGTGCGAGGGGGCTGGACCCTATGGGCCGCGGCCGAGCGAAAGCCAAGCAGACCAAGGTCGCACGCGACCTGAAGTACCAGACGCACGAGACCGATCTGTCGGCCCTTGCGCGCGAGCTCCATGGTGAGCCCGCTCCGCGAGAGGTCGCCGAGAAGGTCGACGAGCGCGACGAGTGGTCGGACTACTCCGACCGTCGCGACTGAATCATTTGCGCGAGCGCGTCTTCGACGCAGATCCGGGGCAGCAAGCTGCCCGGGGGACGCCTCCCGACGCGCTGCCGCGCGACTGAGTAATTTGCGCGACTGAATCAAACAGCGCGTCCGTCAGCCTCACCGGCTGGCGCGCATCACCACGACATCCCCGTGGGTGCCGTAACCGGCGAGCCGCCCGCCTGCGGGCGTCCCGTCGAACGTCACCAGTGACCATCCGTCATCGGGCCGGTACTCGTCCGGAGCGATGACGGTCGGCCACGGGATGTTCGTGGGGTACGGCGCTTCCAGGGTGCCGATCTCGCGGAGGTCCAGGTCGAAGACCGGGAACCGCCCGCGGGTGGCTCTGGAGTTGTCCCTGCCGTCACTGGCGAGCACTCGCCAGTCGTCCCCGATGCGCACGATCGTGGTGCCCTCGGTCGCGCGGCGGTCGGTCGCTGCTCCCCGGAGGGTGAGGTCGTCGAGCGAGGGCCCGGACGCGAGCACGGGATGGAAGTCGAAGAACTTCCTCGCGCTGACGTAGCCGACCAGCCACTCACCGGTCCCGGTGCGCACCAGGTGCGGATCCCACACGCCCACGCTCGGCCCGTCGGTCGGCAGCTCCAGCGACCGCGTGGCCAGCAGGTGCTGGCCACGGAGCAGGTCCCCGGTCGACTCCGCCACGGTGATCTGGACGGTCGCGTCGCGTCGCTCGGCCTTGTCGGCGGGGAAGTCGGCCCACGTGCTCGTCGCCACCAGCCACCGCCCGCCGTCACGCACCAGGTGCGTGGCGTGGTCGCCGAAGGCGCCGGGACGATCCGGGCGCTGGAAGAACAGGTCGGCGCGGTGGGTCAGGCCGCTGTCGGCCAGCTGCCAGACCGACGTGTGGCCGGTGTCGAAGAAGCCCGGGCCGGCGCTGGTGGCCGTGAACAGCACCCCTCCTTCATCGCGGTACGGCGACCCGTCGGCGTGCGACACGAGCCGGATGTCGCGCAGGCCGAGCTGCCCGAAGCCCCCGGCCGACCAGGCCCGGACCTCGCCGGTCCATGAACTGGTCAGTCCGGCCAGCCAGGTGCCGTCCCGGGTGTCGACGATCCCGCGGAGGTCGACGCGTCCCCGGACCACCCAGGCGCCGTTCTCGAGCGTCAGCGCCGCCAGGTGTGTCCCGGTGAGGGTCAGGGCCAGTCGGGCCGG
>NZ_JBMCZA010000087.1:0-3130 GCF_048654705.1 Nocardioides sp. CPCC 206348 | reverse complement strand
GACCGCGGGTGACGGGCAAGAATCGTGTCAGTCATGGGTCACCTCACTTCGTGTACTTGGCGTCGACGAAGGTGGCAGCGAGGCCCTCGAAGCGACGGTCGAAGAGCACCTCCGCGTCGAACTTCTTCACGAACCCGCCCTTGGCGATCAGGTCGATCGTCTGCTGGCCCCACGCCGCGGCGTCGTCCCACTTCTTCGGGAACAACGGCTGGTTGGTGGACGACCAGATCCTGTCGGCGTCCTCGGGCGAGAGGCCCTCGGTGTCGACGTAGTAGAACTTCTTCCACTCCTCGGCGTTCTCCCACGCCCAGACCTGGCCCTGCGCCCAGGCCCGGATGTAGTCCTGGATGGCGCGTTCGTTGTTGTCGTCGGCCAGCACCGCCGTCGGCGCCCACAGGATCGTGAGGAGGTCGACCTCCTCCGCCTTGATCGCCCGGGCACCGTCGCGGCCGTAGTCGTCGATGTACTTGGCCGAGTCGAGGCCGCCGAGGACGGCCACGTCGACCTGCTTGCCCTGCAGGGCCGTGAGGAAGTCGCTGCTCGGCAGCGCGACGAGCTCGACGTCGTCGTACGAGATCCCGGCCGTGTCGAGGGTGCGGAGCAGGACGACGCCCTGTGCCTGGCCCTGGGAGAACGCGAGCTTCTTGCCCTTGAAGTCGGCGAAGGTCTTGATGTCGGTGCCCGGTGCGGTCGCGAAGACGTACGTCGGCTTGGGCTTCTCGAGGACCGCCACGACCTTCGTGTCCAGCTTGATGTCGTGGGCCTGGATCGGCGGGATCAGCGCATTGCTGGCGACATCGGCCGCCTTCGCGCGGAACGCCTGGATGACCTCCGGGCCACCGGTGGCGTTGATCCACTCCTCCACCTTGAAGCTGAGCGGATCGATCGCCGACCCGGCCGCCTCCAGCTGGAGCTGCGTGGTGCGCCCGGCGATCTTCAGGCTGGTGCCGGCCTTGGGGGCACCGGTGGCGAGCGGCTCCTTCAGGGCCTTCGCGACGTCGGCGCCGTCCGCGGTGGCGCAGGCGCTCAGTGCGGTCATGCCGAGGAGGGCGCCGCCGGCGAGGCTGAGGAAGCCGCGGCGCTGGAGGCCCGGACGGGCGGGTCGGGTGAGCTGGTCGAGCTGGTTGAGCGGGGACTGCGTGGTCATGGGGATCGATGGCTTCTTTCGGGTGATCAGAGGGGTCAGAGGGAGTGGTAGGCGCCGTCGCGGTAGAGCAGGCGGGATCCGTCGGCAGTCGTGTCGCCGTCCGGGATCCGTGCCTCCTCCACGAGCGCCACGACGAGGCGGGAGTCGCCGGTCGGGAGCTGGCGCTGGAACCGGACGCGGAGCCAGCCGGCGTTCTCCGCCAGGACCGGCTCGCCCGTCGGCAGCCGGTCCCAGTCGGCGGCGGCGAAGCGGTCGATGCCGCTGGTCGCGAAGGTCCGCGCGACGGCCTCGTGCCCGGCACCCAGGAAGTGGACGACCGCCGTACTGCCGTCACGGACGTGGGGCCAGCTCGACGAGCGGGTGTTGATGCCGAAGCTCACCAGCGGCGGGTCCGCGGAGAGCGAGGTCAGGGACGTCGCCGTGAAGCCGGCGGGTCCGTTGCCGGCGTCGAGGGTGATGACCACGACGCCGGCGGGATGGTGGCGGAAGGTGCGCCGGAACGTGGGGACGTCGATCAGGCCGGAGCCGATCGGGTCGGTGGAGAGGATGGACATGTCGTCACTCCCTGGGTGGTTGCGCGAGAGGGGCAGGGCGGCAGGACGCCGGGGCGCACGAGGACTGCGCCGGCCGCGGCGGGACAGCGCCACGAGGTCGTACGACGCCGATTCGGCGTCAGGAGGGTCGAGCGTCGGTCAGCAACAGCGACAGCGACGGTCGACCCCGCGACAGGGACGACAGCACGACGGGGCGCCGATGAGTGCGGGAGCCGCGGTCACGGCCTCACTGCTCAGTGCCCGAGTTGTCGTGGTCATGTAACTAGACTAGATCACTAGACTTTTCGCGCAACAATGCACGGAAGTGAAATAAGGAAACTCACGAGACGCCCGTCACAGACCCTCAGGACGCTCGCGAGAAACGGCCGGGAACAGCCGTCGGCGACGCGTAGATGCGGTCCAGGATCACGGCGCCACCCGCCGTCGCGAGGACGTGGTCGGGGAAGCTCGTGCCGGCGACGACCTGCCCGGACCCCGCGCCCGCCGTGGACCCGGCGGCCAGCTCGGCCCGCAACAACGCGCGGCACTGCGGCAACAACCGCTCCCCCGCCTCCACCACGGTCAGCAGGTCCGGATCGAACAGGTCCAGCAGGATCGCGGCCGCACGACCGACCAGGCGGGCCCGCTCCTCGAGGAGCGCGATTGCCCGCTGGTCGCCGTCGACCGCGGCCTCCAGCAGGTCGCGGAACACCGGACGGTCGATGGAGCCGTTGGCGAGCGCGCGGCGAACCAGCGTGCGCTCGGAGACGGCCGCCTCGAAGCAGCCGACCTTCCCGCAGGCGCACGGCTCGGCACTGTCGTCGATCTTGAGGTGCGCCACCGCACCCGCCGCCGACCGCGGTCCCTGCTGGACACTGCCCGCCGTCGCGAAGGCGACGTCGACGACATTGCCGACGAAGAGCTGGACGATGCTCGAGCGCGCCCGGTCCACGTGCGCACCGAAGAGCTGCTCGGCGCGGACCAGTGCCCGCGAGTGGCCGTCGATCACCACCGGCAGCCCGGTCTCTGCAGCGAGGCGGTCCCGCACCGGCAGGTCCGACCAGCCGAGCATCGGGTGCTCGACCACCAGCCCGCGCGCGGCATCCACCCAGCCGCCGGTGGCGACGCCGATCCCCAGGATCCGGCGATCCTCGGCGTCGGCGAGCACACCGCGGACCGACCCCGCGACCTGGGCGAGGACGGCGTCGGGGTCGAGGTCGTCGTACTCGTGCTTGTGCTCGCGGAGCACGCGGCCACGCAGATCGAGCAGGGCGATCGTGAAGCGCGGAACGGCGAGGTGGACGCCGATGACCGCGGTCGACTCGGTGTCGATCGCCAGCGGGACGTGCGGGCGACCGACTCCCGGCGGGCCGGCGGCCTCGGGCGCCTCGCGCAGCAGGCCCTTGTCGATCAGCAGGTTCGCCACGCCGGTCATCGACGCCGCCGAGTA
>NZ_JBMCZA010000086.1:0-549 GCF_048654705.1 Nocardioides sp. CPCC 206348 | reverse complement strand
GCCGTGTCCGTGCCCCCGTGCCCGTCGGAGACGGTGTACCCGAACGTGTCCGTGGTCGACTCCCCCACACCCAATGAGTCGAACGCACCGTTCGGGTCGTAGCCGACGTCGGTGCCGTTGCCGGTCACCAGGCCCAGCGTCCCGACCGTGTCGATCGCCGACACCGACAACACGTCCCCATCCGCGTCGGTGTCGTTGGCCAACACGTCCACCGTCACTCCGGCGGAGTCCTCCGCCAGCGATTGCTCGTCATCGCCCGCCACCGGCGCGGCATTGGGCGTCTCGACCCCGGTCACCGTGATGGTCACCGTCGCGGTGTCCGTCCCACCCTGGCCGTCGGACACCGTGTACTCGAAGGTGTCGGTCGCGGTCTCGCCCGCACCGAGCGCATCGAAGGCACCGTTCGGGTCGTAGGTGACATCGGAGTCGTTGTCCGTCACCACCCCCAGCGTCCCGACCGTGTCGACCGTCAGAACCGACAACGCGTCGCCATCGGCATCCGTGTCGTTGGCCAGCACGTCCACGTCCACACCGGTCGAGTCCGCCGCC
>NZ_JBMCZA010000085.1:152-506 GCF_048654705.1 Nocardioides sp. CPCC 206348 | reverse complement strand
TCGGGCTCCAGCAGACCGACGATGTGCTTGAGCAGCACGCTCTTGCCCGTACCTGACGGCCCGAGCACCGTCGTGATCGCGTCGTCCTTGAAGTCCACGGACAGCCCGTTGAGGATGTGCGACGAGCCGAAGCTCTTGTACACGTCACGGATCTCGATGGTGTGCTCAGCAGCCTGGTCGACATGGGCGACCCGGTCATCGAGCGGAAGCACGGCGGTCATGGAATCTCCTGGAGACATTGCAGGTGCAGTGGAAGCGGTGGAAGCGGGAGCAGGGGTCGGCGCCGCGAGACCCGGCGTCAGGTGCCGAAGGCCTCGGTGAGTGCGTTGCCGTAGAAGATCTGCGCCATGATCG
>NZ_JBMCZA010000085.1:0-142 GCF_048654705.1 Nocardioides sp. CPCC 206348 | reverse complement strand
CCCGACGGGGCCACCGGAAGCGTTGTAGCCGTAGTAGCAGGCGACGACGGTGATCACGAACCCGGTCACCGTGCCCCACACCACCGCAGCAAGGAAGTCGCGCGGGCTCTGCAACAGGAACAGGATGTAGTTGAAGCCGCCG
>NZ_JBMCZA010000084.1:7855-17682 GCF_048654705.1 Nocardioides sp. CPCC 206348 | reverse complement strand
GCGGGTTGACGCAGTCGATGACGATCTTGCCCGCCAGGACCGGTCGGAGCTCGGTGAGCAGCTGGGCGTGACCGTCCCAGGGCACCGCCACGATCACGATGTCAGCGGCCGCAGCAGCGGCGCGATTGTCGATGCCGACCAACCCTACGCCGTCCTCGCGCATCTCCTTGGCGACCACCTCCGCCCTGGCCGCATCGCGGCTGCCGATGACCACCTTCGCGCCACCGAGCGCCAGACGCCGGGCAAGGCCCCGGCCCTGTGGTCCGGTGCCTCCAAGGACTGCGAGAACCGTCTCCGTCGTGATCAACGGCATCTACTCCTCCTCAGTCGAAACAGGCGACCATCAGGTGTCAGCGACAGGTCGACAGGCTGTTCTCGGCGAGCAGCTCAACCCGATCTGCGACGCGCCGGTGGGGCGAGCATGCGCTCACCCCACCGGGGTGCCCTCCTGCTACTGACCGAGGACGGCCGGCGAGGTCGTCGTGAACGGTGGATCGGTGGCCGGCACGAACGAGCCACCCGCCTCTGCCTCCAGCACCAGGACCGAGTTGCTGCACGCCGACTGGCCGGGCCACACCGAGTGATCACAAGTGACCGGGGCACCGAGGAAGGACGGCGCCTCCTTCGCCGCGCGGACCGCCTTGTCAATACCGGCGGGGGTGAGTTCAGCCTGCGCGTCGTTGAGAATGTCGGTCAGAGTCACGAGGACCGAGAAGGCGGCGACCGCGTAGGTGTTGCTGGCGGTCTCACCGGCGTCGATGACAGATGCCTCGAAGATGTCCAACTGATCCTGAGCCTCCACGGGCGCAGCATCCTTCGTGACCGGCAGCCACAGACCCGCTGTGATGTAAGCCTTGGTTGAGTCGGGCAGTGTGACCGACTCGGCGAATTCGGTGCAAGCTCCGGCCTGGATGGTGCCTTGGTAACCCTGGTCGACGAGGGCCTTGACGAGGTCGGTGCACTGGTCTTCCGGAAGGCTGGGAACACCGACCACGTCTGCGTCGGTGACGATGAGGCTGGCCGCCACAGTTGTCCAGTTGACGTTGTTCATGTCGTAGTAGACCGGCCGGAAGTCCAGATCCAGGGCTTTGGCGATCGGGGTGAACTGTGCATCGACGTAGTCATGGTTGGCCGGGATGTCACCAAAGATGAATGCGACAGACTTCGCGCCCTCGTCCTTGAAGAACTGGAACGGGACGATCGTGCTCGACGGGATCGAGGGGCCGAAGAACAGCGCTGTCTGCGAAAACACCGATTCGAACGAGGCGCCGGCATAGCCGACGAGTGGGATCTTTGCCTCGTCGAGGATGGGCAGCGCGGCGCCGTCGTTGATCGTCGCCGCGGAAGTGGCAGCGACGACCTCGTCCTCGACGAACTTGTTCGCGCAGCTGACGATGCTTTCAGGCGTTGCGTCGACTTCGCACTCCAACAGCTCGATCGGGCGACCTTCGATGCCGCCGTAGTAATCGTTGATGTAGTGGACTGCTGCGCGGGCACCCGCAACGGCTTCGGGCTGAGCGGTCGCACCGCGGCTGGGGTTGAAGAACCCGAGCTTGACGGGCTCACCGGAGGCCTTGTCCGGCGTGAGCACGTCGCTGGGGTCCACGCTCGTGCTGTCCCTGTTCGAGCCGGAGGACCTGTCGGCGCAACCTGCCAGCGGCAGCAGCATGAGCGCGGCGGCGACCGCGAGGCTGAGTTTGGATCTCTCCGACATCACTGATTGTCTCCTTGTTTGGTGTTGCGGCGTCCGGTAGCGGTGTGGCCGGCGTGTGTCCCGAGTCGGTGGTTCGCGTGGGTCACGCGGTGGAGATGAAGTGCTGGTCGGCGGCGGCGCCCAGGTAGGCGCTCTCGAGGAGCGCACGGTCATGGACGAGGTCACCGGCTGGTCCTTGGAGGACGAGCTGGCCACGATTCAGGACCAGGCCTCGGTCGGCGTAGGTCAGGGCGACCTCCACGTGTTGTTCGACCAGCAGGACCGAGGTGCCCGTCTGCCGGGCGAGGGTGCGGATGCTGTCGAAGATGGATCTCACGATGAGTGGCGCGAGGCCCATCGACAGTTCGTCGATCATGAGCATCTTGGGCGCCATGACGAGACCCTTGGCGACTGCGAGCATCTGCTGCTCTCCTCCGGACAGGAGTCCTGCGCGCATCGTCACCTTGTCCTGCAGGCGCGGGAACGCATCCATGGCCTGCTTGATGAGGGCCTTCCCGTTGCCTCGCGCCGCCGAGAGCCTCAGGTTCTCGGCGACGGTGAGTTGGTGGAAGATGCCGCGGTCGTCGGGAACGAGCACCAGTCCCTGTCGGGCGCGTTGCTCCGTCGACTGCTTCGACACGTCCACCCCGTCGAGGAAGACGGATCCTTCGACCTCGCGAAGCGCGTTCACGATTCCGAGGAGGGTGGTGGTCTTCGCTGCGCCGTTGGGGCCCAGCATGGCGACGACCTCTCCGGGCTCCACGGTGAACGACACGTTGCGAACGGCGGGCGTGCCGTTGTAGGCGACGTCGAGTTCCTGAACAGATAGCCGACTAACCATGACTGACCTCTTCCTCGGTGGGTTCGCCCAGGTAGGCAGCAATGACGGCGGGGTCCTTGCGGATCTCGGCAGGTGTGCCGGCGGCGATGACGCGGCCGTAGTCGAGAACGAACACCTGGGCGCTGATCGCGAGCACCAGGTCGATGTCGTGCTCGATGAGGAGGACAGCGACTCCCTCCCTCGCGATCTCCGCGATGGTGGCGCCGAGCTTCCGGCTCTCCCTGGTGTCGAGACCAGCAGCGGGCTCGTCGAGGAGGAGCACAGCCGGCTTCATGACCAAGGCGCGAGCGACACCGACAAGACGCTGTTCACCCAGCGACAGCTCGGTGGGGCGACGGTCACGGGTGTGAAGGATGTCGAGGCGCTCGAGGACCGACGACACGAGTGCGGCTTGGCTCTGCTCGACACTTCGCCGGCTCGTGAACAGGTCACGCCACGTCGTGTTGGCCTGGAAGCCCTCGGCCGCGATCTGCAGGTTCTGGGCGACCGTTGCGTCGTTGAAGAGATCTCCGGCCTGCCATGTTCGGACGAGGCCTGCATGCGCGCGCTTGTGGGGAGCGAGTCCGGTGAGGGGGCGGCCGTCGACGGTGACCTCTCCCGAGCAGGCGGTGAAACCGGTGATGGCGTCCACGAAGCTGGTCTTGCCTGCACCGTTGGGTCCGATGCAGCCCGTCACGATCCCAGCGCGTGCCTCGATGTCGATGTCGTTGTTCGCGACGGCGCCGCCGTACCGGACGGTGATGCCCCGAGCGATAAGGCCCTGTCCCTGGTCCTGCTTGGTTGTCTCAGGCACGGACGGCCTCCTCGCTCGCGGGGACTTCGTGGGAGCGGCTGGCGCCTCCCGGCGCAGGCACAATGGTTGCGGGTGTCCCGGGTGGAGGGCGCTTCGTCTTGAACCCCCGGACCATCTCTTGGGTGGCACCGACCATCCCGGACGGGTTGAAGATGACGGTCAGGAGAAGTGCCAGGCCCGCCACGAGGCCGTAGTAGTCGCCGACGTGGAGCTGGTCCTCGATCAACGTGTAGACGAGCCCAAGAGGACACAGGACGCCTGCGACAACCGCACCTGACAACGACGTGATTCCGCCCAGGTAGGCGAAAGCGAGCAGGCTGATGCCGACGAAGACAGTGAACGATGCGACCGAGAGCTGTCCCCGCGAGTAGCCGAGCAGACATCCGCCCAAACCCGCGATGAACGCCGAGAGGGCGAATCCGACCGCCTTGATGAGCGCGACGTTGAGGCCGGCAGCGGCTGCGGCCCGCTCGTTGGACCTGACCGCGAGGAACGCGCGGCCCGTGGAGCCGCCGAGTAGCCGGATCAGCGCCGAAGCAACAACGAGAACGACAACGAGGACGAGGATTCCGAACGAGACCCGGGCGATGTTGGTGCCGGAACGGATGCCGAGGTCGAAGCCGAGCAGTGTCGGCTGGGCGATCGGGCTTCCCTTCTCGGCTCCCGCGAACGCCGCGTTGTTGAACACGAATGACTCGATGACGGCTGCCGCGGCGAGGGTCACGATGGCGAGCTGAGTGCCTCGGATCCGGACCGCCGGTACGGCAACCAGAAGACCCAGTGCCCCGGCCATGACTGAGGCCAGGATGAGGTCGAACGGGAACAGGACGTTCCATGAGGTGCTCAACTTGGACAGCATGAAGCCGGCGGTGCCAGCGAACGCCGCTTGGGCGAGGGAGACCTGGCCGAGGTAGCCGGTGACGACGACATAAGAGAAGCAGATCAGCGCCAGGATCAGAGTGGTGATGATGCCGAACCTGTAGGTGCCGTTCCCGATGAGGAGGATGCCGAGATAAAGGGCAACGAGCATGCCGAGCCCGACGGGCCGGATCTTCGGCAGCTGAATCGTCGGCAGCGACTGCTCGATGATGGCTCCGCGCCTGGGGAACTTGTCCCCGACGACGAACAGGGCGATCACGATCACGACGAAGGGCAGGGTGCTGCTGACTCCTGCAGGGGAGGCCCACTCCGGCCACCATGTCTTCGTCGACATCAACGTGACGACGCCCTGGAAGGCGCCAATGAGGAGCGCGGCCACGAGGGTGACGGTCATGGACCGGAAGCTGCCAACGAGCACCGCGCCGAGGGCCGGGATGACGTACAGGGTGTAGTTGGTCGAGTTGAGGCCCGTCGTCGACGCCGCGAAGATGACCATGAGCGTCGACAAGGTGCCGGAGATCGCCCAGGCGAGAACCGAGAGGCGCGTCGTCGAGAAGCCACTGAGGATGGCAGAGCGCTCGTTCTCCGAGGCAGCGCGGGTGGCCATGCCGTACCGGGTGTACTGCAGGTACAGGCCGAGCCCGATGGTCATCAGGATCGCGATACCGGCGAGGGTCAGGGCGCTGCCCGAGACCGTGGTCCCGAGGACGTCAACGGGCTGGCTCTCGAAGACCGGCGGCGCGCTGATCGACTCTGGTCCGAACCTCAGGATCACGATGGCCTGCATGGTGATGAGGACGCCGACGGACGCAACCACTTGGGCGAGCGCCGGCGCGTGCCGGAGCGGTCGGAACACCAGGGTGTAGGTGACGAGGCTGAGAGCGAGTCCGCTCGCCGTCCCGATGAGGAGGGCGGTTCCGGTGCTCGGGATCCGGCCCAGGTCCAGGGTCCCGATGGGGAGGACCACGAATCCGGTGTTGGCCACCGTTGCGTACACGTAGGCACCCCACATGGCCATGGCGCCCTGCGAGAAGTTCACGACCCGGCTCGCCTTGTAGATCGTGAGGACGCCCGTGGCGAGGGCGGCGTAGACCGCGCCTGAAGCCAGGCCCAGGACGAGGAATGAGAGGTAGGCCGCCACGGCATGACTCCTGATGATCGGGGAAGTGGCTACGGCAAGAGTGACGAGGTTCGAAGCGCGTGGACGGCCGCAAACCTGCTGGCCGAACTGCGAGTCGCCGGGCGAGAGAGCTCGGTCATCCTTGGTGCTTGCCGAGTGTGACACCGGTCACGAACGGCCTACAACCGAAACTCTTTGAAGCCCGCTGTCAGCAACCCTGATGGGTGTCCGGCCGGGCGCCGGCATCGACCTGCGCCACCAAACCCAGTCGAGAATTCCCATGCAGGCAGGGCGAAAATCCACTTGGGGCCGAAAATGGCGCGTGCCCTCCAACGCCCCGTGGGGGCGCTGGAGGGCATGCGGCGGTCGTCCGACCAGCCCGGCCCAGGAGGCCGCTCGTCTCCGCAGGGGTCTCTGCGCAGCTACGACTTGCCGAAGCCGGCGCGCCAGTCCTCGATCGTCAGGAAGGTCGGGTCGGCGCGGACGATACGTTCGGTCTCTGCCCAGATCTCGTCGTCGGGCCGGGCCAGGTCCAGGGGGTCGCCGTGCGGTTGCGTTACGTACCACGGAGTGTCGATGTACACCTCGACGGTGTTGTCCTCAATGTCGGAGAAGTAGATCGACAATGAATTGCCGTGGTTGAGGCCCCGCATGCTCGTGGCACCCGCCTCGGCGGCGCGCTGCCATGCAGTGCGCATGTTGTCGATCGTCTTCACCTTGAACGAGATCTGCATGACGGTGCTGGGCGCGTCCGCCCCGCGACCCGAGGCCAACGCCAACTGGTGGTGGTGCTGGGGGTCTCCGGACAGGAAGGTGATGGTGAAGGGCATCGTGTGGCCTTCGCCGGAGTCGGTGACGACGAGGCCGAACACCTGGGTGTAGAAGTCGACCATGGCGTCCAGATCTCGGCAGAAGACTCCGAAGTGGGACAGGACGGGCTTGAACTCGACATCGTTGGACATGAAGCCGTTCTCCTCAATAGTGCTCGTGAATCAAGGATGGAGCATGCGGACGAGGCAGCTGCAGAGCTGCCTACATCAGCGCTGTCCGTCATGCACTGAAACTGCGTCCTTCGCGAGCCCCCCCAACCTGGAGTGGATGCGGCCTCCGTCGCCCATCGCGAGGGCGAACAAGATTTCACTCGGGCGAGGTCCGTCCTGGATGCCCACCTCCGCCACTGTGTAGTGGCTGCGGACGTAGGACGCGTGGATGTAGTGCATCGGCATCATGAGTCGATAGCCGGACGCGGCCACCGCCTTCGCGGAGGGGACCATGGCGGGCGGCTCCCCGAGGGCGGTGCGCATCGCCCAGCCGCCGGCCTCGTGCCAGACAGCTCCATGCTCGAGCTCGCCGGCGACTCCGACGATGGCGGCCTTGCCGTAGGTCTCGACGTTGTCGACTCCTCCCAGCGCCTCGACGAGCTCGGACGCGAGCTCGGCACCCAGCCCGCCCAGGGCGGCCATGAACTCGTTGAGGTCCTCTTCGTATCGCCCGGCGTAGGGATTCGCGACCACCGCAAGCGCAACCCCGGTCCGGAGAGGCCGAGCCGGCGTCGGACCGAACTCGTGGAAGGTCGTCTCGACGGTCAGTGCCTTCTTGCGAACGCGGACCAGTTCGCTGATCACAGTCATACCTGCGCCTCGACCGGGTTGCGGAGAACGCCGATGCTCTCGATCTCGACCTCGACGACGTCACCGACCCTCATGTACATCGGGGGCTTCCGGCCGAAGCCGACGCCCGACGGCGTGCCGGTGGCGATGACGTCGCCCGGCACCAGGGTGAAAATGGTCGAGGCATAGTTGATGAGGGTGGGGATGTCGAAAATCATCTGCCCGGTGTCACCCGACTGGACAACTTCACCGTTGAGGCGGGTCTCGAGCTTCAGCTTGCGACCGGGCTCGATCTCGTCAGCAGTCACCATCCAAGGGCCGAACCCGCCCGTTCCTTCGAAGTTCTTGCCGGCCGCGATCTGCTTGGCGTGGAACTGGAACTCGCGCACGGACGCGTCGTTGTAGATGCTGTAGCCGGCGACGTGGTCATAGGCCTGCTCCACGGGGACGTCTCGCCCGCCCTTGCCGATGATGACCGCCAGCTCCCCCTCCCAATCCAAGGTGTCCGAGGCTCGCGGCTTGATGATGGGCTGCCCGTGGGCGACCTGCGATCGCCAGTACCGGAGGAAGATCGGCGGGAATTCCGACAACTCACGGTTGAGCCCGGCAGCGAGTGCCTCTTGGTGGTGGTCCATGTAATTGCGGACGCTGCACACGATTTTCTCCGGCCTGGGGATCACCGGCAGCAGGGAGACGTCGCCGAGCGGGACCGCGATCCCCTTCGCCACGAGGCCCTCGCGGTCGACGTACTGATCGCTCGCGATGAACTCCGCCAGGGATGCACACCCGGTGGCGTCGGCCAGATCCATGACAATGCCGTCGGCCAAGACGCCGAACGCTTCGCGGTCTGCATGGGTGAATGACACGAACTTCACTTTGACGTCTCCTCTAGGTGGCTGGGGCGCAGGCCAGGACTGTGGTCGCTCGCCTTCGGCAAGTTAGCATTTTGTGCACGAAACTTCTACTCCTGCATAGTTGATTATTTTGTGGTTAAGTGATCCAGCGGTCCCGCCACTGGTCGGTGCCGTCCGCTACACGAAATGGAGAAGCCCCTCATGACCAAGACCCGCCAGAGCCAGCCGCCCTTGGCTCTGTTCGCGACTGACCGCCTCCTCAGCGACGAGGACCGCAGCATCCGTGACACGGTCCGCAAGTTCGTCTCCGAGCGCGTTCAACCGCACCTCGCTGACTGGTATGAGGCAGGTGACGTACCGGTGCGCGAGCTGGCACCCGCCCTCGGGGAGCTGGGAGTGCTGGGGATGCACCTCGACGGCTACGGCTGCGCCGGTATGTCGGCGACTGCCTACGGCCTCGCCTGCATGGAGCTGGAGGCGGCCGACTCCGGCATTCGCTCGCTGGTCAGCGTCCAGGGCTCGCTGGCGATGTTCGCGATCTGGAAGCACGGATCTGAGGAGCAGAAGCAGGAGTGGTTGCCGAACATGGCCGCTGGCCGGGCGATCGGCTGCTTCGGGCTCACGGAACCCGACTTCGGTTCCAACCCTGCAGGGATGCGCACCCGGGCAGTCCGCGACGGCTCTGACTGGCTACTCAGCGGGAACAAGATGTGGATCACCAACGGATCTGTCGCTGACGTCGCGGTCGTGTGGGCGCAGACCAATGAAGGCATCCGCGGATTCTTGGTTCCTACCAGCACCCCTGGTTTCTCGGCTCCGAAGATCTCCAGGAAGCTGTCGCTGCGCGCTTCGATAACCAGCGAGCTGGTGCTGGACAACGTCCGACTTCCGGAGTCCGCCATACTTCCTCACGCTCGCGGTCTCGCGGGTCCGCTGTCGTGCCTGAACGAGGCTCGCTTCGGCATCGTCTTCGGCGCACTCGGTGCGGCGCGCGACTGCCTGGAGACGACCATCCGCTACGCGCAGGAGCGCGAGATCTTCGACAAGCCACTGGCGTCGTACCAACTGACGCAGGCAAAACTCGCCGACATGGCGCTCGAGCTCGGCAAGGGCATGCTGCTGGCCCTGCACCTGGGTCGCCTCAAGGACGACGGGATCCTGACCTCGGACCAGGTCAGCCTCGGGAAGCTCAACAACGTTCGCGAGGCCATCGCCATCGCCCGCGAGTGCCGCACGGTGCTGGGCGCTGCCGGCATCACGCTCGAGTACTCAGTCCTCCGGCACGCGAACAACCTGGAGTCTGTACTGACGTACGAGGGCACCTCGGAAGTGCACCAGCTGGTCATCGGTCGGGCCCTCACCGGGCAAGCCGCGTTCCGCTGAGCCACCATGAACTCCCTCGAGGTTTCCGGAAACTCGACACCGTCGGCACCGCTGTCGGGCGTGCTCGTGGCCGACTTCAGCCGGGTGCTGGCGGGACCGCTTGCCACCACCTGGCTTGCCGACCTCGGCGCAACCGTCGTGAAGGTCGAGCGTTCCGGTGAAGGTGACGAGACCCGGCAATGGGGGCCTCCATGGGCCGCACGCTCAAGCTCCTACTTCACTGCGGCTAACCGATCCAAGCTGAGCATGACGCTGGATCTGTCTGACCCTGACGACGCCGCGCTGGGTCGCGAGCTGGCCGCTCGCGCCGATGTTCTGGTGGAGAATTTCAAGACCGGTGCGCTCGCCAAGTTCGGACTGGACTACTCCTCGGTCGCACCAACGAACCCGCGCCTCGTGTACGCGTCGATCACCGGCTTTGGAAGCGGCTCGGGCGCAGATCTGCCCGGGTACGACTTCGTCGTCCAAGCGGTCGGGGGGCTGATGTCCATCACCGGCGACCCCGACGGCGAGCCCAGCAAAGTCGGTGTTGCTCTGGTCGACGTACTCACTGCGAAGGATGCCGTCATCGGCATCCTGGCCGCACTGCGGAATCGAGATGCCACCGGCCTCGGAGACCACGTCGAGGTCAACCTGTTGTCCAGCCTGCTCGGA
>NZ_JBMCZA010000084.1:0-7815 GCF_048654705.1 Nocardioides sp. CPCC 206348 | reverse complement strand
GGGCATTCACCTGGACGCCTGGGCAACCAGCATCCATCCATCGCGCCGTACGAGACGCTGCGCTGCGGTCAGGGCTTGCTGGCAGTGGCATGTGGGAACGACGGACAGTTCCGTCGACTTGTCGGAGCGCTCGGCATTCCTGTGCTGATCGAGGACGAACGATTCAGCACGAACAGCGCTCGGGTTGCCAACCGCTCAGCCTTGGTCCCGCTGCTGGAGACCGCATTGACCAAGCGCTCTGCCGCCGAATGGGTTCCACTGCTGAACACCGCGGGCGTCCCTGCGGGGCAGGTCGGATCAGTGGCGGACGGCTTCGCGTTCGCGGCGGCGCTCGGATTGAAACCCACAGTGGAGATGCCGACCCCACACCCGGCCCAGGTCTCGAACCCGGTTCAGTTCACCAATGCTGAACTCCGGCACCCGCTGCCACCACCGGACCTGGGGTCCGACGACGGTGCCATGCGCGCGTGGCTGGCTAGCCCCGGGGCGATCACTCAACTTGAGGACCTGTTGTCGAGCAAGGAAGTGAAGTGATGATCTACCGCAACCTCATCAACGGCGAGTGGCGGGAAGGCGCCAGCGCCGCCACCAACGTCAACCCGTCCGACCTGTCCGACGTGGTGGGTGAGTTCGCTCGAGCCGACACCCGCCAAGCCGTGGAAGCCGTCGGCGCGGCCGACGCTGCGCAACCCGGATGGGCAGCGCTGCCCGGAGGCGCACGGTTCGATGTCCTCGACACGGCGGGCACGGAGATACTCGCTCGCGCTGACGAGCTCGGCGACCTGCTCGCTCGCGAAGAAGGAAAGACCCTGCGCGAAGCAACGGCGGAGGTCCGTCGCGCTGGTCAAATCCTGAAGTTCCACGCGGGAGAGGCCGTCCGTAACCCCGGCGAGCATCTGGGATCCGTGCGCCCGGGGGTCGAAGTCCTGGTGTCACGGGAACCGGTGGGCGTGGTCTCCATCATCACTCCCTTCAACTTTCCCATGGCGATTCCTGCGTGGAAGATCGCACCTGCGCTGGCGCACGGCAACACGGTCGTCTTCAAGCCCGCCGAGCTCGTCCCTGCGTCGGCGTGGAACCTCGTCGACATCCTGCACCGCGCAGGCCTACCGGACGGGGTGCTCAACCTGGTCATGGGTCGAGGGCGTGACGTCGGCGACACACTGACCGGATCGCCCAACGTCAACGCCGTGTCATTCACCGGCTCCGCCTCCACTGGTCGCGGTGTCCTGGCTTCTGCGCAGCGGCATGGAGCGAGAGTGCAGCTCGAGATGGGCGGGAAGAACCCGCTCGTCATCCTCGACGACGCCGATCTGGATGCTGCGGTAGCCGGGGCGCTGGAGGGCTCCTTCGGTTCGACGGGGCAGCGGTGCACCGCGTCGTCGCGACTCATCGTCACCGATCGCATCCACGACGAGTTCATCGATCGGCTCAAAGCGGCAATGTGCGAGTTGCAGGTCGGGGACGCTCGCGACCCGGGCACCACCATGGGACCGGTCGTTGACCAGTCCCAGCTGGACCAGGACCTGCGCTACATCGAGGTCGCCACCAAGGAAGGCGCGTCCCTGTTCGGCGGGGAGCTCCTGCAGCGCGCAACCCGCGGCCACTACCTGTCGCCTGCGCTACTGGTCGACACGAAGAGTACGCACACTGTCAACAGGGAGGAGGTGTTCGGCCCGGTCGCCTCGATGGTGCGCGTTGCGGACTTCGATGAGGCCCTGGCCACGGCGAACGACACCGAGTTCGGCCTGACCTCGGGCATCTATACCCGCTCACTGCGGGCCTCGACACAGTTCCGTCGCGAGTCCACGGCCGGCATGGTCATGGTGAACGTGCCCACCGCTGGCGTTGACTACCACGTTCCGTTCGGCGGCCGGCGCGGGTCTTCGTATGGCACGCGCGAACAAGGCCGCGACGCTCGCGACTTCTACACCACGACGAAGACGTCGTACATGGCTACGTGAACCAACGCCAGGCGGCCCCGCGAGGTCGCGCACCCCAGCGCCGCAGGAGAACTGATGGATGACGCCGCTACCAACGTAGGGCTGCTGCTCCTGCGACTAGTCCTGGGGTTTGTGCTGTTCGCTCATGCCACTCAGAAGACTTTTGGGTGGTTCTCCGGACCGGGGCTCGCTGGACAAACGGCCGTGTTCGAACGGCTCGGACAACGCCCTGCTCGCCTGATGGTCGTCGTCGCTGCAGTGTGTGAGGCCTCGTGCGCTGTCCTCGTCACGTTCGGCGTGCTGACTCCGCTGGGCGCGGCCATCGGGGCGGGCACCATGCTCGTAGCCGGATCCTCGTTGACCATCACGTCGAACAGATTGTGGGCGGCTCAGGGCGGCGGAGAGTACCCCTACCTGCTAAGCTCGACCCTTCTCGCTCTCGGGTTCCTGGGCCCAGGCGGATGGTCGATCGACAAGGCCATCAGTGCGATCTGGTACGACGACTCGTCCTGGCGCCTGACAGCAGGCTTGGGCGTCGCCATCCTGGCCCTGGTCGCCGCGATCCCGCCGGTTCTCGCTACCCTGCGGAGCCAAACCGGGAGGTCGTAACCATCGACTTCTGATCGGCCGGGCGTCGGCCAGGACCGCTAGGGACCGAGCTTCGGGATGATGGCGGAGATGTCGTGCTGGGTCCGTGAGATGTGCCTGTTGAGAAGATCGACGGCCTTCTCGCGCTCCCGGTTGATGGTGGCGTTCAGAATCGCCTCGTGCTCGCCGGACTTGGAGCGCGGCTGCACTCGCTGGCTCGCGGAGAACCGGCGGTACCGCTCCGCCTGGTCGAAGAGACTCGAACAGCTCTGCTTCAGCCTCGGCGAGGAGGTGGCCGAGAGCAGAGTCATGTGGAAGTCCTTGTGCAAGCGACTCCATTCGTCGTCGAGCACGACCGGCTGGTTCGCCGGGAGCCTCTCCTCGACCTTCTGCAGCCGGTAGAACGACGCGACGGACGCTGCTTCCCATTCATCGCCCCCGCTGTCCATCGACTCCTCGAGAGCCTGGATGTCCAGGATGAGACGAAGTCGGGTGATGTCCGCAAAGTCTTCAGGAGACATGGCCGCGACTCGGAAGCCACGTCGCTCGTCGGCGACGACGAGCCCTTCGTTCGCGAGACGATTCAGGGCCTCACGCAAGGGACTGCTGGAGCAGCCGTATTGGAGCCGCAGGTGGTCGACCTTGAGCTTGCTCCCGGGCTGATGCACGCCAGAGAGCAGATCGTGACGAAGACGGGTCACGGTCTGATCGACGAGAGGCGGGGCCAGTTCCACTGTGCTCACTCTCGCAGTTTATGCATGATCGCGCGCTCACCAAATGGGTCGGACGGATCTACAACCCAAGAACTCCCAGGAGGCAGCCCTGCCGGGCTCCGCGTCAGACCTTGGCACCGATCAGGACGACCAGGATGGTGGCGGGGTCGTCACCGGGGACCCGCCACGCATGCCGAGCGGCATTCTGGACCACAACGTCTCCCGTCTCCAGCGTGACTGTCTTCTGGTTGTCGACCTCAAGGATCACCGGGCCGTCGAGAACGACCACGTAGTCGACTGTGGGCGTGGCGTGCATGCCCGGGGCGTCTGGCTCGAACGCCTCAGCGAGTCCCGGGGTGTTGCGGAGTGACTCGGCGACGGCAGCGGCGAAGTCGAAATTCGGGTCCGCGTAGACGCGGTTGGGGGCGAACGTGACCGTCATCGCGACCGTGCCCCCGACCCCAGGAATGTAGCTGGCAGGGAGCTGCGAACCGTCGACCGTCGGGTCGGGCGGCGCGCCGGTTGTCCAGATGAGCGAGTGGCCGGACAGCGGCGTGTGCTCGTACGGAACGGCGACGGCATCGCCGTCGGAGGCGATGATCGAGCGACCTTCGCTGTTGATGCTGGTCACGACACGACGAACCATGGCGGGCTTCCTCTTCCTGGCTGCTCCCGGCGCTCCGGCCGGATACTTCATTTTATGCACAATATGTAGGTCATGCATAGACTGGTCACCATTGTTGTCGTGAAAACTCGATGCGCCCTGTCGAAGGCGGGGCGCAGGCTAGTTTGGAGGCAACGTGTGGTGGCTGCGATGCGCTGGTCGAGAGGTGGAACCCATGGCAGTACCGAACTTCTCCCTCCGACAGCTCGGCTACTTGGTGGCAGTTGCCGATGCGGGATCGATGACCGCCGCGGCCGAGACAGAACACGTCTCCCAGGCGGCGATCTCCATGGGCATCCACGACCTTGAGAAACGACTTGGCTTGCAGTTGCTGACCCGGCGTCCGGGGCATGGCGTGTCGTTGACCGAGTCCGGGGTGAGCGTCCTCGAGGACGCCCGACGTGTTCTCTCCGCATCGACTGACCTGCTGAGCAGGTCGAGAGCGCCGGGCGCGGACCTTCGCGGCGAGCTGAACCTGGGGTGCTTCGCCACGCTGACGCCGCTGTACGTACCTCCCCTGCTCGGCCAGTTCGCCGTGGAGCATCCCGCCGTGAAGGTGAACGTGGTGGAGGGGTCGATGGGGGACCTGAGTCGCGCGATGAGCAACGGGACCTGCGAGTTGGCCATCACCTACGAGGCGGGGCTGTCCACCGGCTTCGCGGTCGAGCCGATCATGGCGTTGAGGCCCTATGCGCTTCTGCCCGCCGACCACCGTCTTGCGAACGCGGACATGATCACGTTGACAGATCTCGCCGAGGAGCCACTTGTGCAGTACTCGTTCGAGTCGCCCCCCGGGATTGAGCACAAGTTGCGCGAGGTCGGAATCGAGCCCCGCGTCGTACACTCGTCCCCGAACATCGAAGTGGTTCGATCCCTGGTTGCCCGCGGAGTGGGGTGGACCCCCATGGCCCAGCGCTGGCCACGCGACGTGAGCCTCGAGGGTCTTCCGCTCACCTGCGTTCCGCTGGGGGATCTTGCCGACCAGCCCAGGGTTGTCGTTGCATGGCCTGAGCACGACCAACTGAGTCGCCGGTCGATCGCCGTGATCAAGTTCGTGCGACAGGTGGCGAAGAACATGCAGCGGTCGTCCGACGGTCCTTCGGACGCCTGACCGGGACAATTGCGCCCTGGCCGACAAGGCCCCGGTGACCCGTCGTGTGTCGCCTAGGCGGGTTGCGGCTGGGCATTCGTCCTGGGGAGGTCGTGCCGGAGCTCGGCAGCCTCCATGAATGCGCGGAGCTCACGCTCGATGTCCGGACCAGCTGGCTGGTAGACGTACACCCCGGCGCCGAGGTCCTCAAGACGCCTCATCTCTGCAGCGATCACGTCACGGGTCCCGGTGAGGGTCGCACGACGGACGACGTCGGCCGTTAAGAACTTCCGGTCATACTTGTTGGGTTCGATGAGGTGCCCACGAAACATTTCACGCAGGCGCCGGGTCTCGTCGACCTCGCTGATTGCTTCGAGGAACCCGTCGACCTCGGGGAGACCGGCGAGGGGTCCGTAGTGGCCGACGTGGAGGCCGAGCGCTGCCCCGGGGCCGGCTGCTTCGATCGCCCGAGGTGAGTCGATTGCTTCGTCCTCCTCGAGCACGGTGCCATAGCCCGAGAGGGCAACGACCGTCCCCTCGGGGACCGTGAGGTCGTGGGTGGCGTTCATGATGACGCCCATGCCCATGCGCTGAGCGGTTGCCTGTCCCCTGGGGCCTTGCGCGCCGAAGAACATCGAGACGTCGACAGGGAACGTGATGCCCGTGCGGGAGCTGTGCATCAGCGAGATCCTGGCACCCTCGACTTCGACCTCACCTCCCGCGAGAAGCGTGCGCATGTCATCGGCATACCGCTCGAGGTCGGCCCACTTGCTAGGGGCGTGGCCGGTGAACAGAGCGCTGGTGAGACCGGTGCCGAGACCCAGGTCGAATCGACCGGGAGCCAGCGTCGCGAGGTGGGCAACCATTCCCGCGTTCAGGCCGATGTGCCGCATGTGCTCGGTCATGACGGAGATGCCGAGGCGGATCTTGCTGGTGCGGAGTGCAGCGAGAGCGAGGGTGATGCCGGTGTCTGCCCAGGCAACCGGAACGTCGTACACCCAGGCTCGTTCGTATCCGAGCTCCTCGGCCACGACGATGTGGTCCGGCGTCTCGAGGGTCGGTGCGAAGACGGCTGCGATCTCCATCGGGGTTGCGCTCCTTTTGATTTGCGGGTTCTCGATTTGCCCCGACTGTGACATCCGCCACCTCAGTGTGACAACACGGAATGATCGAGGGGTGGATTAAGGGAATCTGATGGCTCGCGGTGCCCGAGCCATGTCCCGGGCGGACTTGAGATTTGCTTACCCCTCCTATCGCGAAATCCCGTTGTACAGGTGCTCGGACCCACTGGCAGGCTCCTCGAGCATCACTCTCGTGACGTTGGCCACGGAACACTTAGTGGCTCCGTGAGCGTCGTGGACGTCTGATCGCAGACCGCACCGCTCCCCCAGGTCCCGTGCGGGCGTGCGTCAGGCAGACGGTGATAGCACCACTCCAATGATCAGCTGCAAACCGCCATGAAAGGCCTTCGCATGAGCAACTCCTCCAGCAAGCGTCTCCTGCTCCGCGGCGGGCACGTCGTCAGCCAGGATCCGTCCATCGGCGACGTGCCGAATGGAGACGTCCTCATCGAGGGACAGACCATCGTGGCGGTCGGGAATGACCTGGACGCCACGGACGCCGAGGTGGTGGACGCGTCGAGGTATGCGGTCCTTCCTGGCCTGGTGGACACGCACCGACACACCTGGCAGACAGCCATGCGAGGTGCGGTGGAGCCGGGGAACTACTTCGCAACCGTGCTCGTGAAGCTCGGGCCGCTCTACCGGCCCGAGGACGTGTACATCGGGAACCTCCTCGGTGCTGTCAGTGCCCTGGAGTCCGGGATCACGACGATGCTCGACTGGTCCCACATCATGAACTCGCCTGCGCACGCTGACGCTGCGGTCCAGGGTCTGGCTAATGCTGGCATCCGCGGCATCTTTGCGCACGGTGTCGGCCAGAACGGCGCGTCGGCCGGCGTGAGTGGATCGAACTCGCAGCAGCACTCTGACGACATCCGCCGCGTCCAGAAGGACTTCTTCTCGACCGACAATCAGCTATTGACGCTGGCGCTGGCGTTCGGAGGGCCTGAGTTCTCCTCCATCGAGGACACCAAGGTCGACGTCGAGCTCGCACGCGACATGGGTATCCGCTTGACCACCCATGTCGGCGTGCTGCCCGGGAAGGCCGCGGTGACGCAGATGCGCGATGCCGGGTTGCTGGGTGACGACATCACCTACATCCACACCGCCCTGTGCTCCGACGACGAAATCAAGATGATCGGCGATTCGGGCGGCTCCGTGTCGAGCTCTCCCTTGAACGAGAACCTGCTCGGCCTGACACGGTGGGTCCGTAATGGTGTCCGGCCGTCCATCAGCCTGGACACCGAGACCATCGCACCGACTGATCTCTTCACCCAGATGCGCGCGCTGTTGTGGAACGAGTGGGTTGCGCAGCGCGGTGTGGAGGACAAGGAGCCGTTCGCTGTTCGCGACATGCTCGAGTTCGCCACGATCGAGGGTGCCAAGGCCACCGGGTTGGACCACAAGATCGGCACCCTGACGCCCGGCAAGCGCGCCGACATCATCATGGTCAACCTCGAGGACATCTCGACCATGCCGCGCGCCGAGGACCCGGTGAACACCGTGCTGATGCAGGCTGGTCCGCACAACGTCGCCTGGGTCATCGTCGACGGTGAGGTCCGAAAGCGCGACGGGAAGCTCGTCGGCATCGACAAGGACCGCATCCTCGAACTCGCGACCTCTTCTCACGCCTTTCTCGCCAAGGAAGCCGGCTTCACCGCCTAGGACGTGTCTCCTAAGTCGCGAGCCAGATGGT
>NZ_JBMCZA010000083.1:0-1523 GCF_048654705.1 Nocardioides sp. CPCC 206348 | reverse complement strand
GGCGGTGGTGGCGAGCTGCCGCGGATCGGACCCGGCGCCGTCGGGCTCGGTCATGGCGAACACCGAGCGCTGCCTGCCCTCGACCACCGGACGCAGGAACTGCATGGCCTGCTCCGCGTTGGCGATCTTGTCGAGCAGGAACATGTTGCCCTCGTCCGGAGCCGCACAGTTGAGCGCGACCGGGCCGAGGAACGACCATCCGGCGGCCTCGAACAGGATCGCCTGCTCGATGTGCGTCGGAGCAGCGCGGCCGTCGCGGGGAGCCTGGAAGGTGAGCAGGCCGGCCTCCCGGGCGAGGGCGACGAGCTCGTTGCGCAGGCTCTCGGTCGGGCCGTGCGGAGTCACCCGCGGGTCCTTCTCGAACGGCACCACCTTCTCGGTGACGAACGCGAGCACCTCGTCGCGTCGTGCGGCAAGGTCGGCGGGGATCTCGAAGTCGATCATGGTTGCTCTTTCACGTAGGCACGGTTCAGGTCTGCTGGATCAGTTCGTGGGCGCGCTCGTACAGGCGCAAGGTGGTCTGGTGCAGCCGGTCGCCGATGTCCCGGGGCGCGAGTCCTGCCAACGCCCGGGCGTGGCTGCCCTCGAGGATGATCCCGAGCTTGAAGCACGCGAGGACGACGTACCAGTCGATCGACGACAGGTCGCGGGTGCTGCGTTCGGCGTAGCGCTCCATCAGCTCGCGGCCGGAGGGGAGTCCGCCGGCGCGGGTGAGGGGCCCGGCGAACTCGTCGGGCGCGCCGGGCAGCTGCCAGGTGGCGAGCAGCCAGCCCAGGTCGAGGAGCGGGTCGCCGATGGTGCACATCTCCCAGTCGACGACCGCAACGACGTCGGGGCCGGTCCGGGAGAACATCACGTTGGCGGCGTGGAAGTCGCCGTGCAGGATGCCCGGCCGCCAGCTGGTGGGGCGGTGCGCGTCGAGCCACTGCGCGATCTCGTCGACGGGTCCGATGTCGGGCCCCGGGTACTCCGGGAAGGCGTCGTACGACGCGAGCTCGGCCAACCACCGCGGCACCTGCCGTTCGAGGAACCCGTCGGGCTTGCCGAAGTCGCCGAGCCCGACCGCGACGTGGTCGACCTCGCCCAGCGTGGCGAGGGCGTCGACCAGCCGAAGCCCCATCTCGTGGCGGATCGCGGCGTCCCCCTGGTGCAGGGCCGGGAGCGCGACGCTCGCGTTGAAGCCGTCGATCGGCTCCATCAGGTAGAAGACGGCGCCGTCGAGCACTGACTCGTCGTCACACGCGGCGATCAGCGCGGGATGTTGCACGGCGGTGTCGCGCAGGCTGCCCAGCACCCGGCACTCGCGCCGGATCACGTCGTTGCTGCGCGGGCGCAGGTGCTCGGGCCCACGCCGCAGGACGTACGGACGACCGGCGCGCTCGAACCGCAACATCACGTTCTGCGTGCCGCCCGAGATCGGTGCGACGGACTCGAGCGGGCCGCTCCCGAGCCCCTGCCCGTCCATCCAGCGCGCAACGGGGGCGAGGTCGAAGGCCATCAGACCATCGGTCGCCCGAGTCGGC
>NZ_JBMCZA010000082.1:3824-4087 GCF_048654705.1 Nocardioides sp. CPCC 206348 | reverse complement strand
TGCCATCGTGGCGAGGAGCAGCGTCGCCAGCGCGAGTCCGGCGTACACCCCCAGGAAGTCGCGGTGGGAGCGGTGGATCACCCGCCGTTCGGTGCCCGGTTCGCCCATGAACGGATGCTACGACCGCTGACCCCTCCCCGGGGCGAGATCGGCACGCCCTTCGCCGTAGGATTGGAGGCATGAGCGAGCAGCAGGAGCAGGGCACCACCCGGGTCAAGCGCGGCATGGCCGAGATGCTGAAGGGTGGCGTCATCATGGACGTC
>NZ_JBMCZA010000082.1:3283-3736 GCF_048654705.1 Nocardioides sp. CPCC 206348 | reverse complement strand
GACCCGGACATGATCGACTCGATCATCGAGGCCGTGTCGATCCCGGTGATGGCCAAGGCCCGGATCGGCCACTTCGCCGAGGCCCAGATCCTGCAGTCGCTCGGTGTGGACTACATCGACGAGTCCGAGGTACTGACCCCGGCCGACTACGCGAACCACATCGACAAGTGGAACTTCACGGTTCCCTTCGTGTGTGGTGCGACCAACCTCGGTGAGGCGTTGCGCCGGATCACCGAGGGTGCGGCCATGATCCGCTCCAAGGGCGAGGCCGGCACCGGTGACGTCTCCAACGCGGTCACCCACATGCGCACCATCCGTGGCGAGCTGCGTCGCCTCTCCTCGCTGCCCGAGGACGAGCTGTACGTCGCGGCCAAGGAGCTCCAGGCGCCGTACGAGCTGGTGGCCGAGGTCGCGCGCTCCGGCAAGCTTCCCGTCGTGCTGTTCACCGCTGGC
>NZ_JBMCZA010000082.1:0-3273 GCF_048654705.1 Nocardioides sp. CPCC 206348 | reverse complement strand
TACGTCGCGGCCAAGGAGCTCCAGGCGCCGTACGAGCTCGTCGCCGAGGTTGCGCGCTCCGGCAAGCTCCCCGTCGTCCTCTTCACGGCCGGTGGCATCGCGACCCCGGCGGACGCGGCGATGATGATGCAGCTCGGTGCCGAGGGCGTGTTCGTGGGTTCGGGCATCTTCAAGTCCGGCAACCCCGCCGAGCGGGCCGAGGCGATCGTCAAGGCCACCACGTTCTACGACGACCCCGACGTCGTCGCGAAGGTCTCGCGCGGTCTCGGTGAGGCCATGGTCGGCATCAACGTCGAAGACATTCCGCAGCCGCACCGCCTCGCCGAACGCGGCTGGTGACTCCTGCCGGACCTGGTCCGGCAGGGGCCCGCCATCGGTGCCGAGGACCCCTCGGAACCGATGGATTGACATTTCGTCGAACCCCTTGGCAAAACTTTCGGGACAAAGTCCCGGTTTCCTGAACAGGGCATGCCCTGTCGTGATCCCCTTCGTTTGAGCTCGTGAGGCTGATGCCTCAGGAGAAGGCTCATCAAGTGGACCTGGGGACACAGGTCCAATGGGGACTGGAGATGTCAATGAAGAAGTCAACCAAGGGCGCGCTCGCAGCCGGATCTGCGGCGGTCCTTCTCATGGGTGGTGCAGGCACCCTCGCGTTCTGGACTGCAGACGCCGGTGTCGATGGCATCGCCGTCACGGCCGGTGAGCTGAAGATCGTCGAAGACGACTGCGACGACGCCCCCTGGGTGTTCGACAGTGGCGAGGACGAGGCCGACAAGGTCTACGAAGCCGGCGACCTGATCGTGCCCGGAGACGTGCTGACCAAGGAGTGCAGCTTCGAGGTCCAGGCGACCGGCGAGCACCTGCGCGCCACGCTCGACGTGACCGACCCGACGCGCGGGGGCAGCCTTGCTCCCGCCGACCTGACGATCGACAGCTCGTTCGAGATCGGCGGCACCCCCGTCGCTGACGGCGAGATCGACGAGTCCAACGACGGCGACGTCGTCGAGGCGTCGATCACGATCTCGTTCCTGGGAACCGCTCTCAATGGGACGCAGACCCAGGACGTGACGCTGAGCGACTTCGGGTTCTCGCTGACCCAGGTCCACACGCCCTGATCGTCTGACCGTCCGCGCTGATCGGTGCCCCTCTCGGTACGAGCAACCTTCGGCTGGCTCTGGCAGGTCGTCCTCTGGCTCCTGATTCTCGGTGTGGTGGTCGTCCTGGCGGCCGCGGTCCTGGTACCGCGGATCGCCGGGGCGACTCCCTACACCGTGCTGACGGGCTCGATGACCCCCACCTATCCACCCGGGACGCTCGTGGTCGTCAAGCCGGTCGAGTTCGATGAGATCTCGATCGGTGACGTGATCACCTACCAGCTCGAGTCGGGCAAGGCGACGGTCGTGACGCACCGCGTGGTCGGCGTGGCGAACCGCTTCGACGGCACCACGGAGCTGATCACGCGAGGCGACGCCAACGAGGATCCGGATCCGCTTCCGGTCCAGCCAGTCCAGGTGAAGGGGGAGTTGTGGTACTCGGTTCCCTACCTCGGTCACCTGAACTCGGCATTGACCGGAAACCAGCGGCAATGGGCCGTTGTCGGAGTCTCGGGGGTCCTCGTCGGCTACGCAGCGTTCATGTTCGTCGGAGCGATCCGCGACCGTCGCCGGCAGAAGCAGTCACCACCAGCGACCGAGGTCGAACCCCTGTCGGGGACCACGACCGAGGTGGCGACAACGCAGGTGCCGTCACCGGCACCTGACCAGCAGGACCGCCGCCTTGCAGCGGCGGCTGGGGGAGCAGTGCTCCTCCTCGCAGTACTGGTCCTGATCGGCATCAGGGCACATCGCAAGCACAAGGAACAGACAGGGAGCTCGTCGTCATGATTCGCCGCTGGGCATCGATCGTGGTCACCGCAATCGCGGTGGTCGCACTCGGTGCTGCCCCGGCGCACGCCGACGACGAGATCGGGCTGAGCCGTGACGGAGTCACCTGGGCCCCTCAGCTCAGCGGGCCCCTGTTCGCTCCAGACTTCCGGTTCGTCCCGGGCGACGTCGAGGTGCGGTCCTTCCGGGTCCGCAACGACGGTCCGTCAGCCGGGGTCCTGACGGTCGATGTCGTTGCGACCGATCCGGATGCACTTCTCGTCTCCGACGACATCACGATCGAGGCCCGCGTCGGCACCGGGGCGTGGCTCGACGTCGACGCCGGGACCAATCGCGTGGCGACGGAGATCAAGGTTCCCGAGGGCGCCCAGAGCCAGGTTCAGGTTCGCGCCACCTTCGACTGGGACTCAACGGTGCAGCTCCTGGAGGTCCCGTTCCGGTTGGCGCTCACCTTGTCCGAGGACGGTGACGTCGCCGGTGAGGAAGAGGGCAACGGTGACGGTGATGGTGAGGTGGGCGGCCAGGAAAGCGGCCTGCCCGACACGGGTTCTGCCGTGGGACCCGGCACGATCTGGATCGCTGCCGGCCTGATCGGCGCCGGCCTGGCGCTCGTCCTGCCGCGACGCAACCGTCGCGAGGAGGTCGCTCGTGCCTAGTCACCGCAGTCCACGCGCCCGCTGGTTCGGCCGCGGCCGTACGCGCGCCCTGCTGTCCGTCGGCGCCCTCCTCGGTGTCGGGGCGGTCGGTACAGCGGCCTACTGGCACGACGATGCCAGCGTGCCCGGTGTCGCGGTCCAGGCGGGTGCGATCCACATCGACCTCGCCACCAACAACAAGGTGAAGCCCGAGACCTACACCTGGACCGACCTGAACAGCAGCCTGCCTTCAGCAGCGGGTGGATCGGTCGCCAAGGTGCTCCGGGTCAGGAACAACAGCACCGGTCGACTGGTCTTCAACTACACGGTCTCGGCGACGGCGTCCGGCACCCTCGGCGCTGCCCTCAAGGTGACCGTCCTCAAGGGCGGGACCGTGAGCGGATCCACCTGCACCGGCGGCACGGCGGTCGGCACGGCCAACGCCAGCCTCAACGGGTTCAGCGGTTCGGGCGGCAGCCTGCAGGCGACCGCCGTGACGCCGTACCACGACCTGTGCGTCCAGGTGACCCTGCCGCCGGGCGCCGCCGCCGGCGGCCTGTCCTCCAACGTCGTCTTCACCTTCAACGCGACGCAGGTGATCTTGTGACCAGGACCGCTCGCTGGGCTCGTGAAGCCGTGCTCTGGCTCGGGGGAGCGGTCGGCGCCTTGTGCGTCGCCTCCTTCCTGGCCGGCTGGCTCTTCAACGTCACGCCGCTCGTCTTCTCCTCAGGTTCGATGAGCCCTGCCTACGAGGC
>NZ_JBMCZA010000081.1:24060-30379 GCF_048654705.1 Nocardioides sp. CPCC 206348 | reverse complement strand
CGCCGAAGAGGCCGAGCCCGTCGTCGAGCCTGAGCCGGTTGACGAGCGTGAGCCGGTTGACGAGGTCGCCGACGAGGAGCCCGAGCCCGTCGAGGAAGCACCCGTCGCGGAACCCGAGCGCGACGACCACGCGACTGCGGTCGTCGCCGCCGTGAGCGCCGCCCCGGCGACCAAGGGGATCCCGTTCCACGCCAAGCGGGGCAACGACAGCCTCGGCCCGATCGCGATCCTCGCGGCCCTGGCCTGTGCGGCCGTGGTTGCCCGGATGGCGATCATCGGCACCCTCCGCGACGACATCGCCCTGAGCGGCACGATGACCGGCGCGGCCGCGATCCTGCTGATGTACGCGCTCAAGATGAGCAACACCTCGCGCAGCGTCCACATCGACGAGGCCGGCCTGCTCAAGGTGACGGTCGGTGACACGAGCAGCCGGTTCGACCTGACCAGCCCGAACACCAAGATCGAGCAGACCGGTTCGGCCGGGCAGCGCAACTGGCGGGTCCTGATCCTGCGTCGCAGCATGTCCCCGGTCGCCATCGATTCGCGGATGGTCGACCCCCACACCTTCATGGAGGCTCTGCGGCAGTGGAAACCGGACCTCTAGGCACCGACCCGGTGACCCCGCTCCAGGCCGAGCGGGATGCTCTCGCCCGCCGCTGCGCCGACGCCGAGGCAGAGGTACGACGCCTCAGTGACGAGCTCACCTCCGCGCGGGCCCAGATCGCCGCCCATGCGGCTGCGGAGTCGAAGGCCGGTTCCCTGTCGCTCTTCGACGGGGACTCCGCGGGCGACCGACTGACCGGCGACGGCAGCGACCCCCGCGTGCTCTCCTTCATCCTGGGCGCCACTGCTGCGGTGGCCGGCATGGTGACGCTGCTGGCCATGCTCAACGGCAAGCTGGGGAGCCTGTTCGGCCTCGCGATGCTTGCCCTGACCATCGGGCTGGCGTGGGGCGCGGCACGCACACGGATCATCCCCGTCGAGGTCGAGGTCGCGCGTGGCGTCGTCTACGTCAAGCACGGCGAGTCGACGCACCGCTTCGACGTGAAGAAGCCCGAGACCCAGGTGCTGGTCGTCGGTCGTCCCGGTGATTCCGACTGGGCCGTGCACTTCCCGCGTCGCGGCCTGGATCCCTTCGTCATCGACGCATCGATGGTCGACCCGCAGAGCTTCCTGCAGGAACTCCGGGAGTACCGTCCCGAGGTCTGAGTCCCTCAGCCCAGGGCCGCTCGCACCTTGCCGGCGATCTCGAGTACGGCGGCCCGGCTTGTGCGCCCCGCGCCCACGATGTTCAGGAAGCCGTGGATCTGGTCGACGTACCGTCGCAGTTCCATGGCCACGCCGGCATCGGCCAGGCGACGTGCGTAGGCCTCTCCCTCGTCACGCAGCGGGTCGAACCCAGCGGTCGCCACGTACGCCGGCGCGAGCCCGGCGGGCAGCTCGGCTCCGAGCAGGTGCACCCGCTCGTCCGTCAGGTCCGCCGCGGTCGGGAGATAGGTGCGGTCGACCATCGCCATGTAGTCGGCCGTGAGGAAGAGGTCCTCGCCGAAGAGCCGCAAGCTCTCGGTGTCGCGGTCCGGCCAGGTGCACGGATAGACGAGGAGCTGGAACGCGAGCGGCAGACCAGCACGCGCAGCCGCGATGGCGGTCCACGCGGCGACTGCCCCTCCGGCGGAGTCACCGGCCACACCGATCCGGGTCGGATCGACACCGAGCTCCCCTGCGTGCTCGAACACCCAGCGCAGCGCGGCCTCGGCGTCGTCGAAGCCGCCCGGGAAGGGGCGCTCGGGCCCGAGGCCCCACTCGATCGCCAGCACGGGTACGCCGGATTCCTCCGCCAGCACGCGACAGGGCGCGTCGTGGCTGTCGAGGTCGCCGTACATGAATCCGCCGCCGTGGAAGAACAACAGCACGGGACGCCCTGCCGTGGCGGAACGCGGGCCGTGGGGGAGGTAGTGCCGCGCGGGAAGTCCAGCCACCGTGAGGTCTTGAACGGCACCGATCGGCGGTGTGCCGCCCACGATCTGCGCATTGGACAACATGTCGGCCCGGCCCAGCGCGATGTCCGGCACCTCCACCATCGCTCGCTTGCGCGCCAGGCGCTGCACCCGCAGCATCAGCTGCAGGTCGGTGGCGAGCGTCTGTCCGTCGAGAACGAGCGGGCGTCCGGCCAGGACGCGCTGCACCTTCTCCGGAAGCGCCATGAGCGACGTCAGGAAGCGGGTCTCGACGGCGGTCTGCAGGCTCACGCGCCTCAACCTACTGAGCGCACCGGGCCCGGGGCCACCCGGCTCGTGGTCACCTTCCGTTCACCCTGAACTGCCACACTCGCTGCATGTCCACCGAGCAGCACGCCACTCCCGGGACCCCTGGGGCGCCCGGCCTCACCGCCGTCCCGCCGTACGTGCCCTCGTCCGCACTGGAGGACACGATCGCCGATGCCGCGGACCGCTTCCTGGACCGCGAGCTCTCCTGGCTCCACTTCAACGAGCGTGTGCTCGAGCTGGCTGAAGATGAAGGGCTGCCGCTCCTCGAGCGCACCCGCTTCCTCGCGATCTTCACGAGCAACCTCGATGAGTTCTTCATGGTCCGGGTGGCCGGGCTCAAGCGCCGGATCGCGACCGGCCTCGCGGTGCGGGCCGCGAGCGGAATGATGCCGCGCGAGGTCCTCGAGGCGATCTGGTCCCAGACGTCGGCACTCAGCCGCCGCCAGACCGACGTCTTCCACCACAAGATCGTGCCCGCCCTGCGCGACGAGGGCATCGAGCTCGTGCGTTGGGCCGACCTCGAACGCGACGAGCAGAAGTTCTGCAAGCGTCTCTTCAAGGAGCGCGTGTTCCCGGTCCTGACGCCCCTCGCCGTCGACCCGGCCCACCCATTCCCCTACATCTCGGGCCTCTCGTTGAATCTCGCGGTCCTGATCCGCAACCCGAAGTCCGGCAAGGAGCTCTTCGCGCGAGTGAAGGTGCCCTCGAACTTCGACCGCTTCGTCTCGCTCGGCAACGCGCGCTTCGTCCCGCTCGAGGACGTCATCGGCGCCCACCTCGGCCGGCTGTTCCCCGGCATGGAGGTGCTGGAGGTGCACACCTTCCGGGTCACCCGCAACGAGGACCTGGAGGTCGAGGAGGACGACGCCGAGAACCTCCTCGCTGCGCTCGAGAAGGAGCTGCTGCGCCGCAAGTTCGGCCCGCCGGTGCGCCTGGAGGTCGAGGAGTCGATCGACCCGTCCGTGCTCGAGCTGCTCGTCTCCGAGCTCGACGTCACCGAGGAGGAGGTCTTTCGGCTCCCCGGTCCGCTCGACCTGCGCGGCCTGCACTCCATCGCCGACCTGCCGCGCGAGGACCTGAAGTACCCCTCGTTCGTACCCGTCACCCACACCCGGCTGGCCGAGGTGGAGTCCGCTGCACCGGTCGACGTCTTCAAGGCGCTGCGCCGCCGCGACGTACTGCTGCACCACCCGTACGACTCGTTCGCGACGTCCGTGCAGCGCTTCATCGAGCAGGCCGCTGCGGACCCGCACGTGCTGGCGATCAAGCAGACGCTCTACCGCACCTCGGGTGACTCGCCGATCATCGACGCCCTCATCGACGCCGCCGAAGCAGGCAAGCAAGTACTGGTACTGGTCGAGATCAAGGCCCGCTTCGACGAGCAGGCCAACATCCGCTGGGCCCGCAAGCTGGAGCAGGCCGGCTGCCATGTCGTCCACGGCCTGGTCGGCCTCAAGACGCACTGCAAGCTGGCGATGGTGGTCCGCGACGAGCCCGAGGGCATCCGGCGCTACACCCACATCGGCACGGGCAACTACAACCCGAAGACCTCGCGCACCTACGAGGACCTCGGCCTGCTCACGACGAACGAGGCCATCGGCGAGGACGTCGCCCACCTCTTCAACAACCTGTCCGGCTGGTCGCGCAAGGCGACCTACGAAGAGCTGCTGGTGGCACCGGACTCGGTGCGCAGCGGCCTGATCGACCAGATCCACGCAGAGATCGCGCACCACCAGGCGGGACGACCCGCCGGAGTCCGGTTCAAGGCGAACTCCATCGTCGACGAGCCGCTCATCGACGCGCTCTACCTCGCGTCCTGCGAGGGCGTACCCGTCGAACTGCTCGTCCGCGGCATCTGTTCGCTGCGCCCCGGAGTCCCCGGCCTGAGCGAGAACATCAAGGTCCGCTCCATCCTGGGACGATTCCTCGAACACAGCCGGATCTTCGACTTCGAGGGCGGCGGCGAGCCGGTCACCTGGATCGGCTCGGCCGACATGATGCACCGCAACCTGGACCGTCGGGTCGAGGTGCTGGTCCGGCTTCCCGAGCAGAGTCGTGACGAGGTACGACGCCTGCTGGACCTCGCGTTCGCACCCACCACGCAGGCGTGGGAACTCGGCGCGGACGGCCAGTGGCAGCGCAATGACGGCGAGATCCACCTCCAGGAGACCCTGATCGAGGCCCAGCGGCACCGCCGACTTTCGCCCTGATCCGACGGCCGACGACACCCCGGAGGGGTGGCAACACCCCCTCTGACCTGCACGAACACGCGATGGCCCCGCCAGTGCGCCGTTGAGCGTGGGACGTGCCACACTGTCTGCGGTGCTGTGGGTTTGCGTTCATCCGAGCGTTTCCCCCTAGCATGAAGCCGTTCGTCTCCGCCTCAACGGGAGTACTTGTGGGTCTGCGTCTCCGTCCGGTCGATAACTCCTTCTACGTACTCTTCGCGGAGTCGGCTCAGCATCTGGTGGGTGGAGCCGAGCTCCTCGCCGAGATGCTGTCCGACGACTCCGACAAGGCCGACGTCGCCGAGCGCATGCGCGCCGCCGAGCACGCCTGCGACGAGACCACGCACTCGATCGTCAAGAAGGTCAACAGCACCTTCGTGACGCCCTTCGACCGCGAGGACATCTACGCGCTCGGGTCGGGCCTCGACGACTGCATGGACATGATGGACGAGGCCGTCGACCTCATCCTGCTCTACGAAGTGAAGACCTTGCCTCCCGAGCTCTCCGAGCAGGTCGAGGTGCTCCAGCGCTGTGCCGAGCTGACGGCCGCGGCGATGCCGCGCCTGCAGTCGATGCAGTCGCTCGACGACTACTGGATCGAGATCAACCGTCTCGAGAACACCGGCGACCGCAACCACCGGCGCACGCTGGCCAAGTTGTTCTCGGGCGAGTTCGCGACCATCGAGGTCCTCAAGCTCAAGGACATCGTCGAGTCCCTCGAGGGCGCCATCGACGCGTTCGAGCGGGTCGCCAACACGGTGGAGCAGATCGCCGTCAAGGAAGGCTGAGCGTGTCCCTCACCCTGGCGATCGTGATCGCCGTGGTCGTCATCGCGCTCGTTTTCGACTACACCAACGGCTTCCACGACGCGGCGAACGCCATCGCGACGTCGGTGTCGACCCGTGCGCTCACGCCCCGGATCGCCCTGACCCTGGCCGCGATCATGAACTTCCTCGGCGCCCTGCTGGGGCAGGAGGTCGCGAAGACCGTCGCCGACGTGATCACGATCGAGGACAAGACCGGCCATCTCCTGGTCGGGGTCCATCACGGTCTCGTGGTCGTGATGGCGGGCCTGCTCGGCGCGATCATCTGGAACCTGATCACCTGGTACTACGGCCTCCCGTCGTCCTCCTCACACGCCCTCATCGGCGGCCTGGTGGGCGCCGCGATCGCCGGCGGTGTCGCCGTCAAGTGGGACACCATCGTCCAGAAGGTCCTCATCCCGATGGTGCTGTCGCCGCTCTTCGGCTTCTGTGCAGCGTTCGTGGTCATGACGTCGATCATGTGGATCTTCCGCAAGGGCAACCCGCACAAGATCAACCGCGGCTTCCGGGGCATGCAGACCGTCTCGGCTGCCGCGCTCGCGCTCGGCCACGGCCTGCAGGACGCCCAGAAGACGATGGGCGTCATCCTGCTGACGCTGGTCATCGCCTACCCGGCGTCGTACAACATCGAGACGCTGCCCATCTGGGTGGTCCTCCTTGCGGCAGGCGCCATCTCGGCCGGGACGTACGCCGGCGGCTGGCGCATCATGCGCACGCTCGGTCGCAAGATCATCGACCTGGACCCGCCGCGCGGCTTCGCTGCCGAGTCGGTCGGCGCCACGGTGCTCTACTCGACGGCGTTCATCTTCCACGCGCCCATCTCGACGACCCACACGATCACCTCGGCCGTCATGGGCGCCGGCGCCACCAAGCGCTTCAACGCGGTCAAGTGGGGCATGGCACGCACCATCCTCACCGCCTGGGTGTCGACCTTCCCGGCCGCTGCCCTCGCGGCCTGGGGATGCTACGAGATCCTCAGCCTCCTGCTCCTTTGAGCCGA
>NZ_JBMCZA010000081.1:20301-24050 GCF_048654705.1 Nocardioides sp. CPCC 206348 | reverse complement strand
TCACCATCTGGCTCGCGACTTAGGAGACACGTCCTAGGTGCCGTCGACCGTCAGGCTGTAGCCCCGCCCGCGGATCCGTCGTACGACGGCAGCCTCGCCGAGGCGCGCACGCAGGCGCGTCACGTGCATCGCGATGGTGTTGCCTCCCGGACGGCGACCGCTGGTGCCCCAGATGGCGTCACGGAGCTCCTCGTCGGTGACGACGCCGGGCGAGGACAGCATCAGGGCACGCAGGAGCTCGAACTCCTTCAACGGCAGGTCCGCGATGCGCTGCCCGCCGACGCGCACCGTGAAGGCGGTGGCGTCCAGCTCGATGGGACCCACCTCGAGGCGGGCATGGTCCGCCACGGAGCGCGGCGCGTGCGTCATCAGGTCCCACACCTGCTGCGCCGCATAGGGACGGAGTACGACGGCCGAGGCGCCCGCGAGCATCAGCGGCCCGATTCCGTCCGACGGGGCGCGGTCACCGTCGCCGAGGTCGTCGGCACCGGCGATGACATAGGGCGAGCCGTGGCGCCGGATCCGGCTGACGAAGTCGTCGGCCGCGATGCCGGGGGCCTCCGGGGCAACGACGACGGCGTGCGGATCGACGCGCCCGAACTCGACGAGTCCGTCCAGGGTGTCGCCCACCCAGGTGACATGAACGCCGTGGCCGGCCATCGCGTCGGCGAGACCGAACTCGTCGCCAGCCGGGTCGACCACCAGCAGCTGGGCACCCGACGTCTCGGTCCAGCGGTGGAAGTAGGCGCGGACCGACTGACGGCGGGCGTTCATCAGCCGAAGCGGCCGGAGATGTAGGCCTCGGTGGCCGGGTCGTCCGGGTTGGCGAACATCTTCTTGGTGGGGTTGAACTCCACCAGGTGCCCGGGCTCGCCGGTTGCCTTGAGGTTGAAGAAGCCGGTGTCGTCGGAGACCCGCGCCGCCTGTTGCATGTTGTGGGTGACGATGACGATCGTGTAGTCGTTCTTGAGCTGGTGGATCAGGTCCTCGATGGCCGAGGTCGAGATCGGGTCGAGCGCCGAGCACGGCTCGTCCATCAGCAGGATCTGCGGCTCGACCGCGATCGCGCGGGCGATGCAGAGGCGCTGCTGCTGGCCACCGGAGAGGCCCATGCCCGGCTTGTTGAGCCGGTCCTTGACCTCGTTCCAGAGGTTGGCGCCGCGCAGCGACTTCTCGACGACGTCGTCGGTCTCGGACTTCGACATCCGGCCCGAGTTGAGCTTGAGGCCCGCGACCACGTTGTCGGCGATCGACATGGTCGGGAACGGGTTGGGCCGCTGGAAGACCATGCCGACCTGGCGGCGCACGGCCACCGGGTCCACGCTGGCGTCGTACAGGTCCTGGCCGTCGACGACGATCTTGCCCTCGACGCGGGCGCCGGGGATCACCTCGTGCATGCGGTTCAGCGACCTCAGGAAGGTGGACTTGCCACACCCCGACGGACCGATGAAGGCGGTGACCGCTCCGGCGCGGACGGTCATGTTGACGCCCTCCACCGCGAGGAAGTCGCCGTAGTAGATGTTGACGTCGGAGACGTCGATGCTCTTGGCCATGATGAAACTCCCTCTCAACCCTTCTTGGGGGCGAAGATCTTGCCGACGATGCGTGCCACGAGGTTGAGCACCATCACGATGAGGATGAGTATGAAGGCGGCGCCCCAGGCGATGGCCTCTGCGGGGGCGTCGCCCCGGACGTTCTGACCGTAGATCAGGACCGGCAGGGTCGTCATGGCGCCGTCGAACGGGTTCATGTTCGTCCGGTCCGTGGCTCCCGCGATCAGCAGCAGCGGGGCCGTCTCGCCGATGACACGCGAGGTCGCGAGGGTGATGCCGGTGAGGATGCCGCCCAGCGCCGTGGGGAGCACGATCCGGACGATCGTCTTCCACTTCGGCGTACCGAGGGCGTAGGCGGCTTCGCGCAGCTCGTCCGGGACCAGCATCAGCATCTCCTCGGTCGCCCGTACGACGATCGGGATCATCAGCAGCGAGAGCGCCACCGAGCCACCGAAGCCGGACACGTAGGCCGGGCCGAAGATCAGCGTGAACACCGCGAAGGCGAAGAGGCCGGCGACGATCGACGGGATGCCCGTCATCACGTCGACCAGGAAGGTGATCACCTTGGCGATCTTGTTCTTCTTGCCGTACTCGACGAGATAGACGGCCGCCATCACGCCGACGGGCACCGAGATCAGCGCCGCACCCAGCGTCACGAGCAGCGTGCCGATGATCGCGTGGTAGATGCCGACCGGCTGGTCGATCTGGGTCTTGAAGAACGAGTAGCTCAGGAAGGTTCCGTCGATCCGCCCGGCACCCTGGTCGATGACGCGCCACAGCAGCGAGGCGAGCGGCACGATCGCGACGATGAACGTGGTCCAGATCAGGCCGGTCATCAACCGGTCGGTGGCACCGCGGCGGCCTTCGATCGCCAGTGACCAGACCGGCAGGACGACCAGGAACGAGATGCCGGCGAGGATCGCGGCACCGACGGTCCCCACACCGAGCACCAGGAGCAGGGCACCGAACGCAGCGGCAATCGCGGCGACGATCAGTTCCGCGCGCTGGGGCAGCCGCGGGTGGGTGAGCGGGATGTGCGCGCGGTCGGCGGGCGCTTGTTCGAGCGTCGTCATCGTGCCATCCGCCTTTCGCTACGGCCGATGATCCATCGCGCTGCGAAGTTCACCAGGAAGGTCAGCAGGAAGAGCACGAGGCCGGTGGCGACGAGCACGTTGAGGAGGTCGGCGCTGCGCTCCTTGTACTTGAGCGCGATGTTGGCCGCGATCGACGTCGGGCTGGACTGCGCGATGACGTTCCACGACAGGTCGAAGCCGACCGAGAGGACCATGGTCACGGCCATCGTCTCGCCGAGCGCGCGGCCCAGGCCGAGCATGACCGCCGAGACCATGCCCGAGCGGGAGTACGGGAAGACCGTCATCCGGATCATCTCCCACCGCGTGGCACCAAGGGCCAGCGCGGCCTCCTCGTGCAGGCGGGGGGTGCGCGAGAAGACCTCGCGCGAGATCGCGGTGATGATCGGCAGGATCATGATGGCCAGCACGATGCCGGCGGTCAGCACGGTGCGACCGGCCGTGCTCGGCTCGCCGAAGAGCGGGATGAAGCCGAGGTGCTCGTGGAGCCAGTCGTGCATCGGCACGAGCTTCTTGGCGAGGTAGAACGCACCCCAGAGGCCGTAGACGACCGACGGTACGGCGGCCAGCAGGTCGATCACGTAGGCGACCGGCGTGGAGATCCAGCGCGGCGCGTAGTGGCTGATCACCAGCGCGATCCCGAAGGCGAGCGGGACCGCGATGATCAGCGCGATGATCGAGGCGGCGAACGTTCCGACGAGCAGCGGGAAGACGTACCCGAGGAAGCTCTCCGCGTGCGGACCGTAGACCTCGCCGGACTTGGTGAAGCCCGTGGCGCCCTTGATCGCGAGGAAGATGAAGACACCGGCCAGCGCGGCCATGATCACCAGGCCGGCAGCGAGGGCCAGGCCGGAGAAGATGCGGTCGCCGACGCCACCGCGGACGCTCGCCCAGTCGTTGGGCTGCTCCTCGATCTCGGCGGTGGGGGCTGTCACTGGATTCACCTCGGGGTTAGGGGGTACGGATCGCGGGGCCGGCCCACGGGGTGAGGGGTGAGGACGGGATCGCCGTCCTCACCCCTCCGTGGATCACTTGGCGGAGATGCCCGCCACGATCTCCTGCGCCTTGGTGGCGGTCTCCGGCGCGAGCTTCGCGGAACCCGCGA
>NZ_JBMCZA010000081.1:19050-20259 GCF_048654705.1 Nocardioides sp. CPCC 206348 | reverse complement strand
GCGAGGAGGTACGACAGGAGGATCACCGGGTAGGCGCCGGCCTCGGTGGTGTTGCGGTCGACGTCGACGGCGATGTCGGTCTCGTCGCGGCCCTCGACGACCGGGGAGATCGAGACGGTCTTCGCGGCGCCCTCGGGCGAAGGAGCAACGAACTCCTCGCCGACCTTGACCGAGACGTGGCTGAGGTCGGTGGCCTGGCTGGCGTCGGCGTAGCCGATGGCACCGTCGATGTCGGCGATCTGCTTGACGACACCCGAGGTGCCCTCGGCGGAGAGACCACCGGAGACCGGGAAGGCGTCCTCGGCCTCGTAGGCCCAGTCCTTCTCCGCCGTCTTGGCGAGGTAGTCGGTGAAGTTCTTCGTGGTGCCCGAGTCGTCGGCGCGGTGCACCGCGGTGATCTTGGTGTCAGGCAGCTCGACACCCTCGTTGGTCGCGGCGATCGCAGCGTCGTTCCACTTGGTGATCTTGCCCGCGAAGATCTTGGCGATCGTGGCGGCGTCGAGCTTGAGCTCGTCCACACCCTTGAGGTTGAAGGCGATCGCGATCGAGGAGATGTAGGCCGGGACCTCGATGATGTTGCCGCCGCAACGCTCCTTGGCGGCCGCGAGCTCCTCTTCCTTGATGTAGGAGTCGGTGCCGGCGAAGGACAGCGCCTTGGCGATGAACTGGCCGCGGCCGTCCGTCGAGCCGAGCAGCGAGTAGTCGATGGTCAGGCCGCTGTTCTTGCCCTGGAATGCGGTCTTCCAGGCCTCCTGGGCCTTCTCCTGCGACGTCGCGCCGCCGCCCTTGAGGTTGCCGCTCAGGTCGCTGGACGCAGCGTCGTCGCCACTCTCGTTGGAGGCGCCACACGCGCTCATGAGCAGGGCGAGGGCAGCAACACCGGGGATCGCGGCGCTTCGAATGGTCTTGAAGTTCAAGGAACTTGCCTCTCAGAGGTGAGGGGCTTTGTCTTCTCGGGGCCCCCCGATTCGTACTGGACAACTGAGAAGTTAGGGAGCGTCGGTAACGCAAGTCCCCGGCCGATCTGAACGCATGGTGAACAGTGGCGGTCGGGGCGGGATTGCGGCGTGGTGCGGGTCTCAGACGACGAAGCGGGGGCGGTGCCGCTCGACGGCGACGACCGCTCCCTTGCGCACGTGGAGCACCAGCATCTCGGCGGCTTCCAGGGGCGGCGTGCCGCTCGCGCCGTCCAGCCCGAGGGCGTCGTAC
>NZ_JBMCZA010000081.1:13603-18979 GCF_048654705.1 Nocardioides sp. CPCC 206348 | reverse complement strand
GTGACCGCGCGCTCCGTGGCGTGCTCCTCGCTCAGCCGACGCCGCAGGTCCAGGTCGTGGCCGGCCAGCTGCGCGAAGGGCTCGACGGTCTGCACACAGCGGGTGCTCGTCGAGGTCACGATCCGCGTGACGTCGTACGCGGCCAGCAGCGGGACGAGCCGGTCGGCCTGCAGCTCCCCGGTGCGCAGCAGCGTGCGGGCCGCGTCGTCGCCCTTCCAGGCGCTGCGGGATCGCGCCTGCGCGTGACGGAGTACGACGACCGCGCGGGTCTTGCGGCGTACGCGCAGTGCCGCGGCGAGGGTCTCCCGGTCGCGGTCGTAGGTCAGCAGCGCCGGAGCCTCGTCGAACGGCACCCAGCGGACCTGGTCGATCTCGTGGTTCGGGCGGTACCCGGACACGTCGTCGTCGCCGACCACGCGGCCGGTCCAGTAGTAGACGGTCTTCATCCGGCGGCCGACCGGGTAGCGCTGGGTCGGCAGCGGCGGGCCGAGACGGGCGTGGATGCCCGTCTCCTCCGCCACCTCCCTCACCGCGGCCGCGGTGGGGTGCTCGGCGCGGTCCAGCTTGCCCTTCGGGAACGACCAGTCGTCGTACTTCAGGCGGTGGACGAGGAGCACCTCGCGACCGGGACGGAACACCACCACGCCGGCAGCGAGGATGTCGGGCACGTGGCCTAGTCTCACACCAGATCGACCGAGTTGAGGAGACCCCTTCGGTGTTGCGCCGTCTGACCGCCTTCAGGGCCCGGTCCCGCTGGGTCGTCGTCGGCCTCGTGGTCCTGCTCGTCGCCGTGGCCGGCCTGGTGACCTGGCGGCTCACGCGGGACGACGCCAGCCGGTTCGCCGCGGCCGCGGCGCTGGCCCCGGAGTCCTCTCAGCGGTTCAGCTGGACCGACTGGGCCGGCGTGCGCGACGAGCTCGGCGCCGATCTCTCCGCTTCCTCGTCGGCCGACGAGCTCGCCGACTTCCTGCTCGCCGCCTTCGACCGCGACCTGTCGGCCACGACCGCCCTCGCGGAGTCCGCGCCCACGCTGCAGTCGACCTTCGGGTTCTCCCCCGCCAACGTCGACTGGGAACTGTTCGCGCAGGGCAAGGACGGCGCCGTCGTGATCCTCGGGATGCCCGACGACTTCGACTTCGACGGCCTCCGGTCACGCCTCGAGGAGATCGGCTTCGAGAAGCCCGATGAGGCCGACGGCGTCTGGCGCGGCGGGGTCGACCTGCTGGAGACCCTCGACGGCCCGGTCACGCCCGAGCTCGCCGTCCTGCAGATCGACGAGGAGTCCGGGCTCCTGTTCGGCAGCGACGACCCGAACTTCCTCGAGGAGCGCGGCGACGTCGAGCGCGGCGAGGCGGCCGACGGCATCGCCGCCGTTGTCGACGCTGCCGGCCCGGCCCTCAGCGCGTCCGCCTACACCGGCGACTACGCCTGCGCCGAGCTCTCGATGAGCGGAGCCGACCCGGCCGACCGCACACGGGGTGCCGAGCTGATCGAGGCCGCCGGCGAGGTGCACCCGCTGACCGCCTTCGCGATCGCGGCACAGCCCGCGGGCGACGTACGGGTGGCGATGGCGTTCGAGAACAACGACCAGGCCCGCACCGACGCCGACACCCGCTCGAAGCTCGCCGCCGGCCCGGCCCCCGGCCAGGGCGGCACCTTCCCCGAGCGGTTCAGGCTCGGGAAGGTCGCCGCTACCGACAAGACCGTCACCATGGAGCTCGAACCCGCGGAAGGCACCTTCGTGCTGTCCGACCTGAACCAGGGGCCGGTTCTCTTCGCCACCTGCTGAGCCGGGTTGGGCTCGGGTCAGCAGGAGCGGGTCAGGCGGCCACCTTGTCGGCGGTGTCCTGGGCGCCCGTCGCGGCGCCGGTGGCAGATCGGAACAGCGCCAGGGTCGACAGGGCGCCGACGCCGGCGACGGTTGCTGCACCGATGAAGGCGGCCGAGAAGCCATCGGTGAGCGCTGCCTTGTCGCCGATCTGGTCGGCCCCGTTGGCTGCGGCGATCGCCGTCATCACGGCCAGGCCGAGCGCTGAGCCGACCTGGTAGCTGGTGTTGACGATGCCGGAGGCCAGGCCTCCCTCCTCGGGCCGGGCCGCAGAGATCGCGGTGCCCAGGGTGGGGATGAAGGCGAGCGACATGCCGAGCGCTGCGACCAACGACGCCGGGAGCACGTCGACCGCGTAGGAGCCGTCGGGGTCGATCAACGCGAGCCAGGCGAGACCGGCAGCGAGCAGGACCAGCCCGGTCACCGTGGCGACCTTCGGACCGAGGGCCGCGAGCACGCGCGGCGCGATGGCCATCATCCCGACCATGATCAGCAGCGTCATCGGCAGCAGTGCCGCGCCGCTGGGGAAGGCGGTGTAGCCGAGGACCTGCTGCAGGTAGAGGTTCAGGAAGAACCACATCGGGATCCACGCCGCACCCAGCAGGAGCTGGGCGAGATTGGCTGCAGCGAGGTTGGGTGCACGGAAGATGCCGAGTCGCACCAGCGGCTCATGCCCCCTGGCCTGCCCGATGACGAACCCGGCGAGCAGGACGGCTGCGACAGCGAGCACTCCCCAGGTCTGGCCGGAGTCCCAGCCGACCTCGGGCGCCCGGACGACGGCGTACACGGCGGCACCCAGGCCAGCAGTGACAGTGAGGGCACCCAGCAGGTCCACCCGACGGCCGGTCCCGGCTCCACCGGCGGGCATGACGGACGGCACGACCGCGAGGACGAGCAGCGCGATCGGGACGTTGAGGTAGAACACCCACGGCCAGGACAGGTACTCGGTGATCAGGCCTCCGAGGAAGACCCCGGCGGTGCCACCGGCCGGTGCCGCGGCGCCGTACAGCGCGAGCGCCTTGGGCAGTTCCTTCGGACGGGCACCGAACAGCATGAACAGCAGCGTCAGGGCCGAGGGCGCGATCAGGGCCGAGCCAACACCCTGGACCGCGCGACCGAGGAGCTCGACCTCGACGTTGCCAGCGACACCGGCGACCAGGCATCCGCCCAACAGGACGACCCATCCTGCCGAGAAGACCCGACGGGCGCCGAACACGTCGGAGAGCTTGCCGCCGAGCAGCAGCAGGCCGGCAAGGGCGACGACGTAGGCGTTGAACACCCAGGACAGGTTCTCCTGCGTGAAGCCGAGCTCGACCTGCATCCGGGGAAGTGCGACCCCGATGATCGAGGTGTCCATGATCACCATGAACTGGGCCGCTGCGATGACTGCGAGCCCGAGCCAGCGGCGGTTGGGCGCCGGCGAGGTGGTGGTTGGCATCAGATTCTCCTTTGTCGGGACGTCCCGGGATTCGGGACTTCGTGGTTGCGATTAATACCCTAGGGGGGTACCGTATTCCACGAAGCCGGACCATAGCACCGAATACCGGAGGGGGGTACCCTGAGAACGACGGAGACATCCACCGAGAAGGACAGCCCGATGCCCCAGGACCACGACGCACACCAGCACAGCTACATCGCCAACAACACCAAGGCGGACTACCTCAAACGGCTGCGCCGCATCGAGGGCCAGGCCCGCGGGCTGCAGCGGATGGTCGAGGAGGAGAAGTACTGCATCGACATCCTCACCCAGATCTCCGCGATGACGAAGGCACTCGAGGCCGTCGCGCTCGGACTGCTCGACGAGCACATGGCGCACTGCGTCGTGAACGCCGTCGCAGCGGGCGGCGACGAGGCCCAGATCAAGCTCAAGGAAGCCTCCGACGCGATCGCCCGCCTCGTCCGCGCCTGAACCCCACCGATCCACACCACCTGACTCCCGAAAGGAATCAGCCATGAGCCAGCCCGCCAGCCACACCGCCAGCTACACCGTCACCGGGATGACCTGCGGACACTGCGTCGCCTCGGTCACCGAAGAGGTCCAGGAGATCCCCGGCGTCCAGGACGTCGCGATCGACCTGCCCACCGGCGCCGTCACCATCACCAGCGCCGAGATCCTCGACGACGCCGCCGTTCGGGCCGCCGTCGAGGAAGCCGGCTACCAGCTCGCATGAGCACCCCCATCAGGGTCGCCGGGTTCCTGGCCGCCATCGGCGCGATCTTCGGGATCGCCCTCCTGGTCGGCCAGGTCGTCGGCCCGGTGGACGACGAACCCGCGGGGACGCACGACACCGCCCACGGAGACGAGGAGGCCGCCGAAGGCGAGCACGGGGGCGGCCACGGCGACGGGTCGCCGGCCGAACCCACATCCCGGGAGGTCCCGGGAGGACTCATGGTCTCCCAGAACGGCTACACCCTCGGCCTGGCCGAGCCGGGTTCCCGGGCCGGCCAGGACCGGCCGGTCGCCTTCACGATCACCGGACCGGACGGCAAGCCGGTGACGTCGTACGACGTCGAGCACGAGAAGGAGCTGCACCTGATCGCCGTACGGCGAGACTTCTCCGGCTTCCAGCACGTCCACCCCGTTCTCGACGAGACGTCCGGGGTCTGGTCGATCGACCTCGACCTCACCCCGGGGACGTGGCGCCTCTTCGCCGACTTCAAGCCGGCTGGCGCCGACGCACTCACCCTCGGGACGGACCTCGCCGTCGACGGTGACTACCGGCCCGCAGGTCCCTCGACCGAGAACCGCACCGCGAAGGTCGACGACTACGAGGTCACGCTCGATGGCGACCTGACCGCCGGGTCCGACGCGAAGCTGACCCTGAGCGTCGCCAGGGACGGCCAGCCGGTCACCGACCTCCAGCCCTACCTCGGCGCCTACGGCCACCTCGTCGCGCTGCGCGGCGGCGACCTCGCCTACCTCCACGTCCACCCGGACGGTGAGCCCGACGACGGCACCACGAAGCCGGGTCCGGAGGTGGTGTTCTACGCCGCTGTCCCCACTGCCGGGACCTACCACCTCTACCTGGACTTCCAGCACGACGGCGTCGTTCGCACCGCGGCATTCACCGTCGACGCGGGCGGTGTCGCCACACCGGGCGACGACGGCCCGTTCGACGCCAGCCCTCCCGCCGAGCACGGCGGCCACGCCGGTCACTGACCGGCCCCTTCCACAGGAGACAACGATGACCACGCAGAGTCAGTCAGGCACCCCCGCCGGTTCGATCGAGCTGGCGATCACCGGGATGACCTGCGCGTCCTGCGCCAACCGGATCGAGCGCAAGCTCAACAAGCTCGAGGGCGTCAGCGCCACGGTCAACTACGCCACCGAGAAGGCGAAGGTCACCTTCGAACCCGACGTGGCTCCCGAGGCCCTGGTGGCGGCCGTCGAGCAGGCCGGGTACGGCGCTCGACTCCCCCAGCCGCCCGACGCGCCCTCAGCTGGCGGCACCGAATCACCCGAGGAGCACGCGCTCCAGGTGCTGCGGCAACGGCTCGTCATCTCGGCGGTCCTGACCGGCCCGGTGATCGCGATGGCCATGGTGCCG
>NZ_JBMCZA010000081.1:13245-13593 GCF_048654705.1 Nocardioides sp. CPCC 206348 | reverse complement strand
CAGGCCGGGTACGGCGCCCGACTCCCCCAGCCGCCCGACGCGCCTTCGGCAGGCGGTGCCGAATCACCCGAGGAGCACGCGCTCCAGGTGTTGCGGCAACGGCTCGTGATCTCGGCGGTCCTGACCGGTCCGGTGATCGCGATGGCCATGGTCCCCGCACTGCAGTTCACGAACTGGCAGTGGCTCTCACTCACGCTCGCCGCACCCGTGGTGGCGTGGGGTGCCTGGCCGTTCCACAAGGCCGCATGGACCAACCTGCGCCACGGCACCTCGACCATGGACACGCTGATCTCCCTGGGCACCCTGGCCGCGCTCGGGTGGTCGCTGTACGCCCTGTTCTGGGGCACT
>NZ_JBMCZA010000081.1:13031-13235 GCF_048654705.1 Nocardioides sp. CPCC 206348 | reverse complement strand
TGGACCAACCTGCGCCACGGCACCTCGACCATGGACACACTGATCTCCCTCGGCACCCTGGCTGCGCTCGGGTGGTCGCTGTACGCCCTGTTCTGGGGCACGGCCGGCACCCCGGGCATGACCCACCCCTTCGAGCTGACCATCGAGCGCAGCGACGGGAGCGGCAACATCTACCTCGAAGCCGCCTCGGGTGTCACCACCTTC
>NZ_JBMCZA010000081.1:500-13021 GCF_048654705.1 Nocardioides sp. CPCC 206348 | reverse complement strand
CGTCCCGGTGAGAAGATCGCCACCGACGGCGTGATCGAACGCGGTACCTCAGCGGTGGATGCGTCGATGCTCACCGGCGAGTCCGTGCCGGTCGAGGTCAGCCCCGGAGACGCCGTGGTCGGCGCGACCGTCAACGCAGGCGGTCGCCTGGTCGTGCGAGCGACCCGCATCGGCAGTGACACCCAGCTCGCCCAGATGGCGCGGCTGGTCGAGGACGCCCAGAACGGCAAGGCCCAGGTCCAGCGCCTGGCCGACCGGATCTCGGGGATCTTCGTCCCGATCGTCATCCTCCTCGCCGCCGGCACGCTCGGCTTCTGGCTCGGAACCGGCAACGGTCTGGCGACGGCGTTCACCGCGACGGTCGCCGTCCTGATCATCGCCTGCCCCTGCGCCCTCGGCCTGGCCACGCCCACTGCCCTCATGGTCGGCACCGGCCGCGGCGCACAGCTCGGCATCCTGATCAAGGGCCCCGAGGTGCTGGAGTCCACCCACGCTGTCGACACCGTCGTGCTCGACAAGACGGGCACCGTCACCACCGGGAGGATGACCCTGCGTGACGTGATCGCGGCCGACGGCGAGGACGCCACCGAGGTGCTGCGGTACGCCGGCGCTCTCGAGGACGCGTCGGAGCATCCCATCGCCCGGGCCGTCGCCGAGGCCGCAAGGGACGAGCTCGGCTCGCTCCCCGAGGTCGAGGACTTCGCCAACGTCGAAGGGCTCGGCGTCCAGGGTGTCGTGGTCGACGGCTCCGACAGCACGGCGAGCCATGCGGTCCTCGTCGGGCGCCCGCAGCTGCTCGCGGAGTGGTCCCAGCAACTCACGCCCGAGCTGCAGAAGGCACTCGAGGACGCCCAGTCGACGGGCGGCACCGCCGTCGCAGTCGGCTGGGACGGCAAGGCGCGTGGAATCGTCGTGGTCGCCGACGCGGTCAAGCCGACCTCGGCCACCGCGATCCGTGAGCTGCGCGCACTCGGCCTGCGCCCGGTGCTCCTCACGGGCGACAACGCTGCTGTCGCGCGGACCGTGGCCGCCGAGGTGGGCATCGACGAGGTCGACGTGTTCGCCGACGTCCTGCCTGCCGACAAGGTCGACGTGGTCAAGCGGCTCCAGGGCCAGGGCAGGGTGGTCGCGATGGTCGGCGACGGCGTCAACGATGCCGCGGCGCTTGCGCAGGCCGATCTCGGTCTGGCCATGGGCACCGGAACCGACGTGGCGATCGAGGCGAGCGACCTCACCCTGGTCCGCGGCGACCTCCGGGTGGCGGTCGACGCGATCCGGCTCTCGCGCAGGACGCTGGACACGATCAAGGGCAACCTGTTCTGGGCGTTCGCCTACAACGTCGCGGCGCTGCCCCTGGCTGCCGCCGGTCTGCTCAACCCGATGCTCGCGGGTGCGACCATGGCGTTCTCTTCAGTGTTCGTGGTCTCCAACAGCCTGCGGCTGCGTGGGTTCAAGGCACTGGCGAGCGGCTGAAGGATCAGGCGCTCAGCGGAGCAACGCCGAGGATCCGGTCGATCTCCTCGAGCGAGAGACGGTCGTCAGAAGCGCTGGCGGCGATGATCAGGTTGGTCGTCAGCTCGACCTCCACCATGAGGTCGCCGTCTTCGAGGGTCACGTCGAACTGGTCGCCCATGGTCCCTCCTCACGCCACCTGCAGACGGTCTTCAGGCACCATCTTCCCTCCAACCAACCCCCACAAACCCGAAAGTTCAGCAAAAATTCGTGCGGCCCCGCCGACTGGCGGGGCCGCACCGAAGACGCGAGGTCCTCTCAGGTCGAATCAGTCCCGCTCAGAGGGGACGGACGTTCTCCGCCTGCGGGCCCTTGGGGCCCTGGGTGACGTCGAACTCGACCTTCTGGTTGTCCTCGAGGGACTTGTATCCGGAGGACTGGATCGCAGAGTAGTGAACGAAGACGTCGTCGCCGCCGCCCTCCTGCTCGATGAATCCGAAGCCCTTCTCGGCGCTGAACCACTTGACGGTGCCCTGAGCCATTGTGCTCGTTACTCCTTGTGTCGGGGCGAGAGCCGCCACCTCGGCGACCCGCAACTTATGCGATGACACGTCGCTCCGACCCGTGATGGGACACCACAAACCAGATACGCCGTCGGCCACATGCTCCGCAGGCGTTCACCTTCGAACTGCATTCGCTGCGAGATCGACCCTATCAATCGCAGACGACAGGGAAACCTCCCGAATGCCACGATCTTGCGCTCGTGCATGAAGGTTCTGCTACGCACACGTGACGTGACTGCTAACAGCCCGTTCGTTCGCGGCGCGACACGAAGGGCGAGGTCGCCGCCCTGACCAGGGCGCCGTACCCGAGTCCGAAACGGATCTCCTCACCGACCGCGGCGGGGTGGTCGCCGAGGTCGAGCACCAGGTGGTCGCTGCTCATCCCGAGGACCGTGATCCCGTCCGGCGGCACCAGTCCGTCCGGATCGGCGTCCTGCCGACCGAGCGCGACGATCGCCTGGCGCACGGTGCCGGTGCCGGTCCGATCGGGGACGACACCGAAGGCGGACTGCGCCTGGTCGCCCCACGGCTGGAACGGCTTGTCGACGCGCTCGATGACCTCGCCGACCAGGGCGAACGCATCGCGGTGCAGGCCCTCCAGCGGCGTGCGGTTCAGCGGTTCGACGCCGAGCAGGATCGCTTCGCCGAGCCGCAGGTCGTTGATCCGCCCGACGTTCGTCGACGACACCGCCCAGTCGAGGTTCGCCGAGTTGCCGCCGGAAACCGTGGTGAGCGTGACGTCGTACGACGTCTCGACGGTGGTGACGAGGTCGCTGAGGACGCCCATGTTCCGGTCGTCGGGGACGACGCCGTTCTGGCAGGCCAGGTTGGCACCGAGGCCGGCGAGGCGGAGGGAGGGAGCAGCCAGCACGAGGCGTACGGCGGCGGCGACGTCCTCGACGGGAATGCCCTCGCGCAGGTCACCGAGCTCGACCATCAGGACGACGTCGTGACGGAGCCCGGCGAGCTCGGCCGCACCGTCCAGCGCCCGGAGCACCGCGGCCTCCGTGTTCAGGCTGCAGGTGGCGGCCCGTACGACGGCATCCACCTGGCTGAGCATGGGCGAACGGATCAACGTGCGTGACGTCGGTCCGTCCAGCCCAGCCAGTCGATCGAGGTTGGCGACCCGGGAGTCCGCCAACCCCTCGGCGCCGCCGCGGAGCATCGCTGCTCCGACCGCGGGCGAACCCAGGACGGCCTTGGTGACACCGGTGACGCGGATGCCCGCAGGGGCCAGCCGATCCACCAGGACGCGGGTGTTGGCCTCGAGCTTGTCGAGGTCGATCTCGAGCCGGGGTGCGCTCACACCACGGCGGCCCGGGCGGCCCGCACGCGCTCCCGGAGCTCCGGGTAGGCCTTGAGGACCATCTCGACCAGCTCGGAGCCGGGCCGCGTCAGCGGGTCGGTCACGGGCAGGCCCAGGCGCAGGCGATGCTCGGCAATCGAGTCGCTGAGCTCGTCGGCGGTCATCTCTTCGTGGTTGATGGTGACGCCGATGACGCGGGTGTCCGCGAAGGCCTCGATCAGCTTGATCTCGCTGTCCGCGGTCGGCATCGGCATCATCGGGAAGTCGCCCAGGACCTGGCGCTTGGGCGCGTGCTGGACGATCACTCCGTCCGGCCGGCTGCCGCGCAGGATGTGGCCCGAGCTCAGGTACGCGGGGTGGCTGAGCGCCCCCTGGCCCTCGACCACGATCACGTCGGGGTCCTCGTTCTCGAACGCCAGCACCACCTGGTGCTCGACCTCGCCGGAGATGAACTGCGGGACCATGGCGTCCAGCGCGGCGCCGTACTTGCCGCCCTGGATCAGGGTCGTCTGGCCGGTGCCGACCATGACCGCCTTGATGCCGTGGTCGTTCAGCGCCTGGACCAGCAGCGTCGCGGTGGTGCGCTTGCCGATCGCGCCGTCGGTGCCGAGGATCGCGATCCGCGGGCAGGTCACGTCGAAGATGCGGCCCGTGAAGAGGTGCAGGTCGCGCTTCTCCTTGGGGCGGCGTACGTCGGTGATGGTGACCCCGGCGATGAGCGCGGCGGACACGAACTCGGCGTCGTCGTTGAGGAACTCGTGCAGGCCGTTGATGATGTGCATCCCGCGGGCGATGCCGTCGAGGAGGACGACGCGCTGCGTGTCGGAGAGCAGGCCGTCGGCCGGGGCGACCCCGCAGATCAGGTAGTCCGGGACGTGGCCGGCGTGCGCGATCGACTCACGCAGCGACGCCAGCACCGGGATGCCGTTGGGGATGTCGTCGAGGAACTGGCCCGAGTCGACGCCGGCGCGCATGCTGTCGATGACACTGAGCACTTCGTACTTCTCCGAGTGCCGGACCAGGCCGTTGGCCGTCTTGCCGTCCTGCTCGCCGAACTGCGCTTCGCAGTAGACGACCGCGGTCGAGCCGACCGGCAGGTCGAAGGGCTGCGCGGGCACATTGGTGTCACTGGTGAGCAAAGGCAAGTCGATTCCTCTGATTGGCTCAGAGGAGGCGACGGGCTTCGTGGCCGGGCGGTGTGGCCCAACGGTCAACGAGGCGTCTGCCCTGAGGTGGCCGACAAGCGTGTCGACTTCTTCACTGTAACCGGCCGGACACCATAAGCCTGCCTCGACGACGACCTCCGCCCGGCCCGCGGCGAGCTCTTGGCTACAGTTCCCCGGTACGGATTTCGGGCCCCTAGCTCAATTGGCAGAGCAGGAGACTTTTAATCTCTTGGTTGTGGGTTCGAGTCCCACGGGGCCTACTGATTGCCGCCGAATCGCCTGGCGATCACCTATTCGGCGGGCAGCGCGGCGCACTCCGCGCACAGTCCGACCAGCTCGACGGTGTGACTCACGTCGATGAAGCCGTGCTCGTCGCCCACGGAGTGGGCCCACTTCTCCACCGCCGATCCGGTGATCTCCACCGTCCGCCCGCAGGAGCGGCAGACCAGGTGGTGATGGTGCGAGGTGCTGCACCGGCGGTACGTCGTCTCGCCGGCCGGGGTGTGGCGTACGTCGACGTCGCCAGCGTCGGCCATCGCCTGGAGGGTGCGGTAGACCGTCGCGAGGCCGACCTTCTCCCCCGCCTGCCGCAGGCTGTCGTGGATCTCCTGGGCGCTCTGGAAGTCGACCCCCGCACGCAGGGCGTCGGTGATCGCCAGGCGCTGCCGGGTCGGTCGCAATGAGCTCGGTCGCTCGTCGGTCTCGGACACCACTCACCTCCAGAAAATGGGAACCGCTCTCAATCTACCCGGCCGTCGATGCCGCCGAGGGACCAGTCCACATGGTCACAACGGGCTATACGGAGAGGTCCTTCGAACCCAAGACGGAGAACTTCCTGCGGAGTACGCTCAGGCGTGGGAGAGGGAAGGGAGGACTCTGTCATGGGGAGCAATGACGAGTTCGGACCGGACACAGAGACGATTCGTGCCTGGCTGAACAAGCGCGCCAGCTACGCGAAGGACGCCCGGGTCATCGGAGCACCTCGCGGGGGCGGCGGCCTGGCGACCGCGACGGCACCCGCGGCGACCGTCACGCGGGGCGCATCGCCGCGCGAGGAGTTCGTGACGCCGACCCTTTCCAGCAGCCCCGACAGCACGTCCGTGGGCCGCTCGGTCCTCGCCGCGCTCGGCGTCGAGGGAGACGAACCCGCCGTCGACGTACCCGCCACCAGCGTCGACACCACGGCCGCCGGCCGCTCGGTCGTCGACGCCCTGCACGACCCGATCGAGGCCCCGCGCCGCGAAGCCAGGTCGAAGGACAAGCGCGCCAGGCCCGGCAAGCCCGAGAAGGCGGCCAAGCCGGAGAAGGCGGCCAGGCCGGAGAAGCCGGTCCGGCAGTCCGGACCCGTCGTCCGCGTCACCCGACCGGCGCCCACCGCTGGCACGGCCCCCTCGGACGGCACCACCGACACCCCGCGCGTGCGGGCGCAGTCCCTGGCGCCCACCACCGCCACTCCCCAGGTCCAGCAGAGCCGCTGGACCGAACCCGAGGAACACCTCAACGCCTACCACGCCACGACCGACGCCGACTTCCCTGCTCGCGGCACGGCCCGCAAGGTGCTGTCGCTGACCCTGGCTGCCGTCCTTGCGGCAACCGCCGTGACGTCGTACGTCGCCTATCAGGACCGTACGGTCTCCGCCATCGGCATCGCCGGGACGCTGGCGTTCCTGACCCTGGTGGTCTGGGCGGTACGGGCGGGCTGCACGACCACGAAGATGGCCATCCGCCGCGGCAAGCTGTCGATCGAGCGCGGTGGACATGTCGACCTGGTGGACGTGGGCAGCTCCTACACGCCGATCGCGATCGTCGGCGAGCCCGGTCACCGCCACTGGACGGTGCTGATCGAGCGCAAGGGGATGCCGCTGGTGGTCATCAAGTCGTCGATGGTCGACCCGCACTGGTTCACCACGGCGCTCTACCGCCTGCGCCCCGAGCTGCGGCCCGGCGCCGTCGACGAGAACGGCTACGCCACCAGCGACGCCTTCGCCTGACGCACGGTGGCGGGAGTCACGCTCCACTCAAGTGAAACGTGTTCTACCCTGAGTGACATGGATTGGTTCCCGCTCGACGACGATTCCGACGACGCGTCGATCACCCGCGAGAGCCAGATGTGGGCGCCGTACACGCAGGCCGTCCGCGACCTGATCGACGTGAGCGTCCGCACGTCGGTCGACGAGGACGAGATCCAGGCAGCCACCGCGCAGATCGAGGACGTCGTCGCCCGACTGCGCAAGGAGCAGCTGACCGAGACGCTCGGGATCGTCCACCAGCCGGCTGGCCGGCGCCGCCCCTGGGGCAACCCGGTCATCGGCGTCCGCAACCCGATGGCCCCGCTCCTGACCGTCAGGTCAGCCGAGGGCCGGGTCGAGTCCGACTTCCACTGCGGGGCCGCGTTCGAGGGCCCGCCGGGGCTGGTGCACGGCGGCGTCGTGTCGATGATCCTCGACCAGGTGCTCGGCCACGCGGTCGGCACCACCGGGCGACCCGGGATGACGGGCACGCTGACGATCGTCTACCGCCAGGGCACGCCCCTCGGCGACCTGCGCTGCGAGGCCTGGGTCGATCGCCAGGAGGGCGTGAAGACGTGGGCCAGGGGTCAGGTCATCGGCCCGAACGGCGTCACGGCCGAGGCCGAAGGGGTCTTCATCCTGCCGCGAGCGATCCGCGAGCGCCTCGCCGCGGCCGAGGCGGGCGGCGAGCCCGTCCGCGGCCTGCGGATCTTCGAGTGACCGTGGCCGTGCCCTCTTGTTCGTGACCGACCGGGTTTCGAGACGCGCGGATCCGACCTCGTGCCTCGGTCGGACGCGCCCTCAACCTCTTCGGACCACGCCGTTCGCGACTTCGTCGCGCCTGGCGGACCTCAGACCTTCACGCCACGCTTGTTCTCGTCGCTGAGGCGAGCCTCTTCCGCTGCCTGAGCCTCGAGCTCCGCCCGACGCCGCTCGGCGTCGTCGAACTCGCCGGGCTGGGACACCAGGTCCGTCGCACCGCGCTCGAGGCGCTGCAGCGCGACGCGGGCGAAGATCTGCTGCTCGGTCGAGGTGCGCTCCGAGCGACCGGTGCCGATGAACGAGATCAGCCAGTGCAGGACAGCGGTGAACTGGTTCTTGAAGCCCGTGATGTAGAAGAGGTGGACGACCAGCCACATCAGCCACGCGATGACGCCGGTCAGGCGCAGCCGACCGACCATCGCGACGGCGCGGAAGCGGCTGATGATGGCCATCGAGCCCTTGTCGAAGTACTTGAACGGCGACTGTGCGGGCTTGCCCTTGAGCCGGCCGTCGATCTCCTTGGCGGCGTACTTCGCGCCCTGGATGGCGACCTGGGCCACACCGGGGAGGTTGTCGAGGGCGATCATGTCGCCGACCACGAACACCTCGGGGTAGCCCGGGAGCGTCAGGTCGGGGTTGACCGCGATCCGGCCGGCGCGGTCGAGCGGGGCGCCGGTCTGGTCGGAGAGCTGCTTGCCCAGCGCGTTGGCCTGGACGCCAGCCGCCCACACCTTGGCGACGGCGTCGATGCGCTTCTCGGAGCCGTCCTTGTACTTCACGACGAGACCGCGCTCGTCGACCTGGGACACGAGGGCACCGAGCATGACCTCGACACCGAGCTTCTCCAGCTTCTCCTGGGTCCACTTGCCGAGCTTGGCGCCGAACGGCGGCAGCACCTGGGGCGCCGCGTCGACGAGGATGACGCGCGCCGTACGAGTGCTGATGGCCCGGAAGTCGCGGGTCAGCGTGCGGTGCGCGAGCTCGGCGATCTGGCCGGCCATCTCCACACCGGTCGGGCCGGCTCCGACGACGACGAAGGTCAGCAGGTGGTCGACGTTCTCGCCACGGGAGGCACCCAGCTCGGCCATCTCGAAGGCACCGAAGATCCGGCCGCGCAGCTCGAGGGCGTCGTCGATGCTCTTCATGCCGGGGGCGAACTCGGCGAAGTGGTCGTTGCCGAAGTAGGACTGGCCGGCACCGGCCGCCACGATCAGCGAGTCGTACGGCGTCACGAGCTCGCGACCGAGCACGTGCGAGGTGACCAGGCGGTTCTCGAGGTCGACGGTCGTGACCGTCCCGAGCAGCACCTGTGCGTTCTCCTGCTTCGCCAGCACCTCGCGGGTCGGCGGGGCGATCTCGCCCTCGGAGAGGATGCCGGTCGCGACCTGGTAGAGCAGGGGCTGGAAGAGGTGGTGCGTGGTCTTCGCGATCATGGTCACGTCGACGTCCGCCTTGCGGAGCGCCTTGGTGCCGAAGAGGCCACCGAATCCGGAGCCAATGATCACGACCTGGTGGCGGTCAGACCTGCGCACGATCGCGCGATCCGACGTCTCCGGCGTGGTGTCGCCTGCTGCCATGGCTTCCTCCTGGACGCTTGTGACGCCTCTTCGATGAACCTCTGTTCGGCATTCTTCCGCCTCAGGGCCGCCCGTCCCAACACGTGGCCATCGTCTGGTCGGTCACAGTCGGTCGGCACGCGTCACCAAATCTGGAAAACTCTGTTGGTTTAGTTGCGCGTTCAACGGGGTATCGCCTTCGGGATCGGCACCTCACGGACCGACAAGAAGACTCGGGCACGAAACCGCAGTGGAAGGTTCACCCCGTGCAGCACCGGCAGACCCTGGAGTTGGCCCCCGGGCCGCGCAGCGTCCACGACGCGCGCCGCTGGGCCGTACAGACCTGCCGTGAAATCGGCCGCGACGAGCTCGTCGACTGCGCCGAGCTGGCCATCTCCGAACTGGTCACCAACGCCGTCCTGCACGCCGAGGGCCCTGTTCGGACCCAGTTGCGCGGCACCACCGAGCACCCCCGGTTCGAGGTCCACGACGCGACCACCGTCGCACCCCAGCCCGCAACCCTGGCCGGCGGGTTCGACCTCGACGCCTTCGACCTCGACATGTTCGACGCCCTCGACGAGGAGCAGCTGCTCACGCTCACGACCGTCGGACGCGGCCTGGACATCGTGGCCCGCGCCTCGGTCGCCTGGGGCGCCGAGATCGAGGAGGACGGCAAGGCGGTGTGGTTCGAGCCCGCGACCGAGCTCTCGGAGACCGCCGGCGCGCCGTACCAACTGACCTACAGCTTCGCACCGCTGGCCGAGGAGCACACCCGCGTCGGCGAGGTCGCGGTCCAGATCAACGGCGTGCCGATCATCGAGTTCGGCCAGTTCCAGCGCCACCACCGCGACCTGCGGCGCGAGATCCGCCTGCTGGCCCTGGCCCACGAGGACGACTACCCCCTGGCCCGGGTGCTCTCGGAGCACTTCGACGCGCTCGAGCGCCCGTTGCGCGCGAACATGGGCCGCGAACAGGTCGACTCCGCCCACGCTGACGGCCACACCGCCGTGGACCTCCGGCTCCGGATGCCGCGCGAGGCCGCGCGCCAGATCGGCGGACTCGTCGACCTGCTCGACGCCGCCGACGACTTCAGCCGTGCCAAGCGCCTGCTGACCGCGCCCCGTACCCCGGAGCAGCGGGCCTTCCAGATCTGGTTCCTCGGAGAGTTCCGTCGTCAGTCGGCCGGAGCACCGCCGGTCTCCTGGCAGGGCAACGCCGGCTCCGGCGCGCCGTCGCGCGCACTCTGATCGCTGCTGGCGCACCTCTAGCATCACCGCATGAGTCCCTCCCCACGGCTGCTGCTCGCCGTGGCAGCCGGGGGCGCCGCCGGCTCCCTGCTCCGCTTCGGCGCGGGCGAGATGGCCGCTGACGGCGCCGGCTTCCCCTGGACCACCTTTGCGATCAATGTCGTGGGCTCGACCCTGCTGGCCGGGCTGCTGCTCCTGCCGCTGGCCCGCCGGTCCGCGGCGTGGGCGGCGGGGCTCGGCCCCGGTGTCCTCGGCGGCTTCACGACGTTCTCGGCGACCTCCGAGCAGGGTCGCGCCCTCCTGGCCGACGGCCGTACCGGCCTCGCCGCCACCTACCTCCTCGGCACCCTGGCCGCCTGCCTCGTTGCCGTGACGGTCGTGGGCGCCCTGGCGCCGCCCCTGCCCGAGGAGGACGAATGGTGACCGCGCTGCTGGTCGCCCTCGGGGGCGCCCTCGGTGCCCCGCTGCGCTACGCCCTCGGCCAGCGGTACGACGGCCGGTGGCACCACGGGACGCTGGCGGCCAACCTCGTGGCCAGCCTGCTGCTGGGCGCCTGCGTGGGCTGGTCGCTGGACGGTTCGGTGTACGGCCTGGTCGGGACCGGGTTCTGCGGCGGCCTGTCGACGTACTCATCGCTGGCGGTCCAGGCACGTGATCTGGGACCGGCGCGCGGGGCCGCCTACGCGGCCGTGACCCTCCTGGGCGGGCTCGCCGCCTGCGCCCTGGGTTTCGCCCTCACGCGATAGTCCCGGGTCAAAAGCACCGCGACACGCACCCATCCGGTGCTTTTGGCCCGGGACTACCCGCCTCAGGCGTAGCCGAGCTCGTGCAGCCGGTCGTCGTTGATGCCGAAGTGGTGGGCGACCTCGTGGACGACGGTGATCCGGATCTCCTCGGCAAGGTCCTCGGCGTCGTCGCACATGTCGAGCAGCGGGCCGCGGAACAGGAAGATCCGGTCGGGCAGCTGCGCGCCCATCGAGCCGTCGCGCTCGGTGAGGGCAACGCCGTCGTACAGGCCGAGCAGGTCGTCGGGCTCACCCTCGGGCGGCTCGTCCTCGACCAGCACCACCACGTTGTGCACGAGGCGGGCGAGCTGTTCGGGAATCTCGTCGAGGGCTGCGTCGACGAGGGCGTCGAAGTCCTCGGGGCTCATCTCGACCGGCACGGGAGTCATTCTTGCCTGTGTCCAAAAAGCACGACGCCCGGACCTTGCGGACCGGGCGGTACTCGCGACCCTGACGAGACTCGAACTCGCGACCTCCGCCGTGACAGGGCGGCGCGCTAACCAACTGCGCTACAGGGCCTTACGTTGCTACTGGTGAAGCGGTGGAACTCTAACCCAAGGGTCTCCGCGGAATCCAATCGGGAACCACTTCGTCCTCAGGCCGTACCCCCAACGGGATTCGAACCCGTGCTACCGCCGTGAAAGGGCGACGTCCTAGGCCGCTAGACGATGGGGGCCTGCCACGCCAGACCGGAGTCAGGCACGGCCGGGACAGCATAGTGCGAGCACGCACGAAGCGCCCAACCGCCGTCGTCCAAGGGCCCGTCCGCGGCCAGGGTCGCCCTCGCTTTCGTACGACGGCACCCCCTCCGGTAAGGTGTGCGACTGCCTGGCCAGGTAGCTCAGTTGGTACGAGCGACCGACTGAAAATCGGTAGGTCGGCGGTTCGACCCCGCCCCTGGCCACACGCAAGGAACACCCCCGTCGGGACACCGACGGGGGTGTTCTGATTTGTCTTCGCTGATCGTTCCCGGCGAAGGCGCCGGGCATTCAGGTGGCAGTCAGGTTGCCTCCCGCACGCTGCTCCCATGGCAACCACCACGCTGCTGCCGCAGGTCCCCGCGATCCGCCCGATGGCCACTCCCCGTCGGGGCGCGCTGAGCACGGCACTGCTCCTGGCGACGGCGTTCGTCGCGCTGGCTGCCGTCGTCCGGAGCGGCCTGACCGCGTCCACCGAAGGCCGCCTGCAACCGCTGCCAGTCTGGTCCGCCGAGCACGGCCTGATGCCGCTCCTGCGGGCCCTCGAGGTCGCCTTCCACCCGGACAACGTCGCCTTCGTCGGCCTGGTCATCGCGGGTGCGTACCTGCTCCGCGGGCAGGTGCGCGTGGCCGGGTTCGTGGTCGCCACCCTGTGGCTGACGCGCTACGCCACCAGTCACCTGAAGTCACTCGTCGGCCGGGAGCGCCCGTCGTGGCAGTACGGCGGCCACGAGCACGTCGGCGCGGCCTTCCCCTCCGGCCACGCCTCCGCGGCCGCTGCGCTCGTGGGCGTGATCGTGGTGCTCGGTCTCGTCAGCGCCACGAACGAGGGGCAGCGCCGCCGCTGGACCCACCTGGCCTGGACACGGGGCGCGATCGTGCTGGTCGTCGTCGGCGCGGACCGGATCCTGCTGGGGCGCCACTACCCCACCGATGTGCTCGCCGGATGCCTGCTGGCCGCCTGCATCACGCTGGTC
>NZ_JBMCZA010000081.1:0-490 GCF_048654705.1 Nocardioides sp. CPCC 206348 | reverse complement strand
CGGGGCGCGATCGTGCTGGTCGTCGTCGGCGCGGACCGCATCCTGCTGGGGCGCCACTACCCCACCGATGTACTCGCCGGATGCCTGCTGGCCGCCTGCATCACGCTGGTGGTCGCCGTTCTGGCCGGGCTGGTCCCCGCGCGCCGGGTTGAGCCCGGCACCGGCGACGCGGGACAGTCGGCAGGTGCTCCCCCGCTTCGAGACCATCGCCCGACACCGGCCGGTGGCGATCGTCGGAGTCCCGTGCGTCAGTGAGGAGTACGACGCGGGCGCAGGACCGCGGTCAGGAAGCGCAGCAACGCCCCTCCTGGCGCCGTACGCCGCCATCGAGGTGGCGTTGCCCCCTGACGCCCGTACGACGACCCTGGCCCTCACGGGCGCGGACGGCTCCGCGCTCGGGGTCAGCCTCACCGAGGGCGCGGTCGGGTTGTCGGTGGCCGTCGGTGGCTCCTCGACCGCGCACCGGAGCCGTCGTCACGGCCGCGTCGGA
>NZ_JBMCZA010000080.1:3317-3687 GCF_048654705.1 Nocardioides sp. CPCC 206348 | reverse complement strand
CCGAGCACGACACCGAGGACGCCGCCGATCGAACCGATCACCACCCCCGAGGCGAGGACGGTGCGACGCGCCTGGCGCGGGGTGCCCCCGGCCGCAGCGACGAGGGCCAGCGTGTGCGCCTGCGCCTTGGCCCGTACGGCGAACGCGGGGCCGGCCAGCAGCACCACCTCGAGGAGCACCATCGCCACGACCAGCGCGAGCACGGTCATCGTGATGTCGTCGATGCCGTCCTCTGCAGGGACGCCATCGGGACCGGTGGAATCCGGCGGGTCCGTCAGGACGGCCCTGGAGGTGATCAGCAGGCCGATCCTGTTGAGCTCCTTGACGTCGTCCCAGCTCACCGGGGCACCGCCCACCAGCCAGCGGCCCA
>NZ_JBMCZA010000080.1:3037-3307 GCF_048654705.1 Nocardioides sp. CPCC 206348 | reverse complement strand
TGCTCGGTCCCGTCCATGAGCTTGCGGACCGCGGTCAGTGTGTCGCCGACGCCGGACCCACGCTCGGCGAGGGCCTGGTTGACGACGACCTCGCCGGGGCCGGGCGGGTACGTGCCGCTGATCGGCTGGAACAGGCCGTCGGTGAGCGGGTTGGCGAGATCGGTCGTGAACGCCTCGAAGTCGCCGATGCCCTTGTCGGTCCGGAAGCCGAGCGATTCCTGCCCGAAGGTGGTGATCGGGCGATCGCGGCCCACGGCCTTGCGCACCGCA
>NZ_JBMCZA010000080.1:1771-3027 GCF_048654705.1 Nocardioides sp. CPCC 206348 | reverse complement strand
ATCGTGATGTCGTCGATGCCGTCCTCTGCAGGGACGCCGTCGGGACCGGTGTGGTCCGGCGGGTCGGTGAGGACGGCCCGAGAGGTGATCAGCAGGCCGATCTCGTTGAGTTCCTTGACATCGTCCCAGGTCACCGGGTCACCGCCCACCAACCAGCGGCCCATCGTGCTCTCGCCCGTTCCGAACGCTCCTGGCAGGGCCACTGCCAAGGGGTAGCCCCTGGATCCGGCACTCTCGGCGATGCCGACGACCTTGAGCTCGAAGGTCTGCTCGGTCCCGTCCATGAGCTTGCGGACCGCGGTCAGCGTGTCGCCGACACGGGGCCCACGATCGGCGAGGGCCTGGTTGACGACGACCTGGCCGGGCCCGGGCGGGTACTGACCGCTGATCGGCTGGAACAGGCCGTCGGTGATCGGGTTGGCGAGATCGGTCGTGAACGCCTCGAGGTCGCCGATGCCCTTCTCGGTCCGGAAGCCGATCGAGTCACGGCCGAAGACGGTGATCGGGCGGTCGGGGCCCACGGCTTCCCGAACAGCGGCGAGGTCGGTCCCGTCGAGGATGGCCTCCTCGTTGTCCTCGTTGTCGGCACTCCCGTAGCCGCCGGCCTCGGGGTCGGGGCTCTGGACGATGTTGTCGCTCCAGCTCGTCTCGATGAGAGCTTGCGCCGAGCCCATCCGCCGGTCGATGCCCTCGATGCTGGACACGTCGGCGGTCCGCCACACGATCGCGGCGGCGCTGACGGCGAGCACGGGCAGGCAGATCAGCACCAGCATCAGTGCGGTTTGCCCCTTGCGGCGCAGCGCCTCGCGACGGGCCAGGCGCAGGGCCACCCGCCAGCCGCCGCTGGTCGACAGGTTCTGGCTCATCGCGCAGCGTGCTCGGTGAGGACGTCGACCCGGTCGGCACCGGTCTCGTCGACCACGACACCGTCACGGAGGAACACGACCCGATCGGCCCAGGCAGCGTGGCGCGCCTCATGGGTGACCAGCACGCCGGCGGCACCCGCATCGCAGCGCGCACGCAGCAGCTGCAGGATCTCCTCGCCGGTCTCGGTGTCGAGGGCGCCGGTCGGCTCGTCGGCGAGGATCAGGCGTCGCTCGCCGATGATGGCGCGCGCGATCGCGACCCGCTGCTGCTGGCCCCCGGACATGTCGTCGGGGAACCGGTCGGCGAGCTCGCCGATGCCGACCTCGGCCAGCGCTGTGCGCGCCTCCTGGCGCGCGGCCCGGGCGCTGACGCCGTCGAGCTCGCGCGGG
>NZ_JBMCZA010000080.1:0-1761 GCF_048654705.1 Nocardioides sp. CPCC 206348 | reverse complement strand
CGGCGAGCTCGCCGATGCCGACCTCGGCCAGCGCCGTGCGCGCCTCCTGGCGTGCGGTCCGGGCGCTGACACCGTCGAGCTCGCGCGGCAGGGCGACGTTCTCCGCGGCGGTGAGCGCCGGGATCAGGTTGAAGCCCTGGAAGACGTACCCGATCGACGTACGACGCATCCGCGCCCGGCCCTGGAGGTCCAGGCCGCCCAGGTTGGTGCCTTCCACCTGGACCGTGCCGGCGGTCGGCTGGTCGAGGCCCCCTGCGATGGTCAGCAGGGTGGACTTGCCGGAGCCGGACGGGCCCATCACGGCGACGAGCTCGCCGGCGTGCGCGGTGAACGAGACGCCCCGCAGCGCATGGACCTGGGTGGCGCCGTCACCGTGGACCCGGGTGACGTCGGTGAGCTTCAGGATCGGATTCATCGCGACTCCTCGGTCTGGTCCGGCTTCGTCACGGCCGGGGCCGGGCGTACGGCGGCCGTGCTCCGCAGCCGCGCCCGGGCATCGAGCAGCCAACGGCGCTCGGCGCGGGCCAGCCGGCTCGCGGGGTCGTGCACCGTGTCGCTCATCGCGGCGCCCTCTCGTCGTGCGCCCGCTGGTCCTGAGTCGGTTGCGCGATCGGAGCCGCGGCACCCGGCGCCGGCTCGCGGGCAGCTCGTCGCAGTCGCGCCTCGCAGTGGTCGAGCCAGCGGATCTCCGCCTCGGCACCGAAGACCAGCGAGTCGAGCACCAGGCTCCAGGCCAGCTCGCGCGGGTCGGCGCCGACCGCGCGCCGCTTCAACCGGGTGTAGTCCTGGAGCGCGGCCATCGTCGCGCTGCGCTGCTGCTGGATGACCGTGCCGATGTCGACGCCGGGCACCGTCACCGCCAGCGCCAGCTTGATCGCGAGCTCGTCGCGCGGGGGCTGGGTGCGGGCCACGGGCGTCGTGAACCACGCGGCGACCTCCTCGCGCCCGGCCGCGGTGATCCGGTAGACCACGTGCCCCTCGGCGTTCTCGGCCTCGGCCTCGGCGAAGCCGTCGCGCTCGAGGCGGGTGAGCGTCGTGTAGACCTGCCCGACGTTCAGCGGCCAGGTCTCCCCGGTGCGCTGCTCGAACTCGGCGCGCAGCTGGTAGCCGTACATCGGCTCCTGCTCCAGCAGTGCCAGTAGTGCGTGCTTGACGGACATCGTGCCCCCTCGGGTGGCCTACATACTCGGTATACCGCACTGTATACCCGATATGCACCAGGTGTCGAGGGCTCGGGACGTCATACGGAACGTGGGCTCTCGCCTCCGTCTCGTATGACGTCCGGGGCCTGGCGGCCAGGCGAGGTCAGCCCAGTGAGTGGCGCAGGTGGAACGCGAGCCGGGCCGCGAGCTTGCCGGCCGGTGTCGCCAGGAGTACGTCGGCCGGGTTGCCCGGCAGGGGAACCGCGAGCCGGCGGCGGGTGGTCAGCGACACGGCCCGCCCGAAGGTGCGCAGCCCGTGATCGCCCGAGAGGGGCCCGTACCCGCGAGCCCCGACCACCTGGCGCGGCAGGGCACCGGCGACGGAGGCGACGCCGACGTTGACACTCACCTGGGCGGCTCGCAGCGCCTCGCCGATCTGTGCTCCCTTCTCGCGGGAGAAGACGGCCACGTGGGCGTAGGGGCGATCGCGCAGCCGGGCGAGAACGTCGCCGAACTCCGCCTGGCCGTGCACCCGCAGCCGCGGGTCGGAGGCCGTGGGGCCGGCGGGCAGCTCCCTTGCGGGCACGCGCGGTCGTCGTACGCCCAGTGCCCGCGCCAG
>NZ_JBMCZA010000079.1:24848-31195 GCF_048654705.1 Nocardioides sp. CPCC 206348 | reverse complement strand
TCGACCCGGGTTCACGGCTGCCCGCACTTCCCCCCGATGTGGCGGCCGACCTCACCACCGTCGTCGGCAACCTCGTCGACAACGCCGTGGACGCGAGCTCCGGTGCGGGCGACCCGACCGTGGAGCTGTGGATCCTGGCCGACGAGGACGCCGTCCACGTGCGGGTCCGTGACAACGGCCCGGGCATCCCCGACGACCTGAAGGAAGCGGTGTTCGTGCGCGGCTTCTCCACGAAGCCCGAGGTCCTCGGCGGGCGCGGCATCGGCCTGCCGCTGGTGCGCCTGATCTGCACCCAGCGCGGCGGCGAGGTCGTGGTCGACGACGCGGAGCCCGGCAGCGCCGGGGGAGCGGAGTTCCGCGTGGTGCTCCCGATCGGCCCGCCCGTCGGGAAGGATGACCCGTCGTGACGGACCTGCGCGTGCTGGTGGTGGACGACGACTTCATGGTCGCCCGGATCCACGGTCGCTTCGTCGAGCAGACCGACGGCTTCGAGGTCGTCGGCACTGCGCGCACCGGTACCGAGGCGCTGGCGATGGTCGACACGCTCGCGCCCGACCTCCTGCTGCTCGACGTGCACCTGCCGGACCTGTCCGGCCTCGAAGTCCTCGAACAGCTCCGCGGCCAGGGCCGTGACGTCGCGGTCGTGATGGTGACGGCCGAGCGTGGCGCAGCGGCCGTCCGCTCGGCGCTGCATGGCGGCGCGCTGCAGTACCTCGTCAAGCCCTTCGAGTACGACGACCTGGCCGACCGGCTGCGCCGGGTCGCCGCCACGCTCGGCGAGCTCACGGGAGAGCCCGACCAGGCGAGCATCGACCGGGCCTTCGGAACAGGCCGACCGGGCGACGTACCCCACGTCCTGCCGAAGGGGCTGAGTGCCGAGACCGCCGACCTGGTGCTGGAGGCAGCGCGTGCGGCCGGGGAGATCTCGGCGTCGGAGGCGGCCGATGCGGTCGGTCTCTCGCGTGTCACGGCGCGTCGCTACCTGGAGCACTTCGTCGACACGGGCGCCGCCGAGGTGCGACTGCAGTACGGCGGCTCGGGTCGACCCGAACGCCGCTATCGCGTGACCCCCTGAAAGACTTAGCCTTGCCTGACCGGTCCCTTGCCTGGCCGGTCCCGTCCTCTCTGGGGAGTGCACCCATGACTGCGATCGACAACAGCCACGAGACCTCCGCGCCGCGCGTCACGATGGGGGGCGAGCACCAGTCCTGGGCCGAACGCTTCGCCCTCGCCCTGTTCATCGGGCTCCCGTTCGTCGCCTTCGTCGCCGCCATCCCGGTGGCGTGGGGCGGCTGGCTCGGCTGGAGCGACATCGCGATCACGATGGTGATGTACGGCCTGACGCTGCACGGCGTCACGGTCGGCTACCACCGGCTCTTCACCCACAAGTCCTTCAAGCCGAACCGGCCGGTGAAGATCACGCTCGCGATCCTCGGCTCGATGGCGATCGAGGGACCAGTGATCCGCTGGGTCGCCGACCACCGCAAGCACCACAAGTACTCCGACAAGGACGGCGACCCGCACTCGCCGTGGCGCTTCGGCAACAGCCTCCGCGGCCTGACCAAGGGCTTCCTGTGGGCGCACGTCGGCTGGCTCTTCAACGCGGAGCAGACCCCGATCGACAAGTACGCCCCCGACCTGGCCAAGGACAAGGACCTGGTCCGGATCTCGCGCACGTTCTGGATCTGGGTGATGACGTCGCTGTTCCTGCCCGCGGCGCTGGGCTTCCTGCTCACCTGGTCGTGGCAGGGCGCGGTGACCGCGTTCTTCTGGGGCACGATCGTCCGGATCGGCCTGCTGCACCACGTCACCTGGTCGATCAACTCGATCTGCCACGTCGTCGGCGAGCGCCCGTTCGCGTCGCGGGACTTCTCGGGCAACGTGTGGTGGCTGGCGATCCCCTCGGGTGGTGAGTCCTGGCACAACCTGCACCACGCCGACCCGACCTCGGCCCGCCACGGCGTGCAGCGCTTCCAGCTCGACACCTCGGCCCGGATCATCTGGATCCTCGAGAAGTTCGGCTGGGTGCGCGACGTCCGCTGGCCCTCCGCCGAGCGGATCCGCTCCAAGACAGTCACCCCCGTCGCCTGAAGCTCGTCCGGCGCTCGGCCCGATTCCGGCGCGGGACCCCGGAGCCAATACCCTGAGACCGTGTTGCAGATCGACCAGACGACGTACGACGCGATTGTCGAGCACGCCAAGCGGGACCACCCCGTCGAGGCGTGCGGCATGGTCGTCGGCCCGATCGGTGCCGACCGTGCCGAGCGGTTCATCGAGATGGTCAACGCCGCCGGCAGTCCGACGTTCTACGAGTACGACTCGACGGACCTGTTGCGCCTGTACCGCGAGCTCGACGACCGCGACGAGGAGCCGGTGGTGATCTACCACTCGCACACCGCGACCGAGGCGTATCCGAGCGTGACCGACATCAACCTGGCCGGTGAGCCCGGAGCCCACTACGTGCTGGTCAGCACGCAGGAGCACGGGAATAACGCAGGCCCGGTGGAGTTCAGGTCCTACAGAATCATTGACGGCGTGGTGACCGAGGAAGAGGTCACGGTCGTCGGCACCCAGAGCGGTACATCTACAGAGGAGACTGGCTGACATGGCCATCGAGGTCCGGATCCCGACCATTCTGCGCACCTACACCGGTGGCGAGAAGGCTGTCAGCGCCGAGGGCGCCAACCTGAGTGCTGCCATCGACTCGCTCGAGGCCAACCACCCCGGCATCAAGGAGCGCCTCGTCGAGGACAAGGGCGCCGGCATCGAGCTGCGCCGTTTCGTCAACGTCTACATCAACGACGAGGACGTCCGGTTCATCGGCAGCCTCGACGCCGAGCTGTCCGACGGCGACCAGATCGTCATCCTGCCGGCTGTGGCCGGCGGCGCTGCCTGATCCGATGGTGCGCTACGACAGCCTGCTCGCATCGGTCGGCAACACGCCGCTCGTGGGGCTGCCGCGACTCTCCGCACCGTTCAACACCGGCGCCGACGGCGCTCCGCAGATCCGGATCTGGGCCAAGCTCGAGGACCGGAACCCGACCGGCTCGATCAAGGACCGCCCGGCCCTGAAGATGATCGAGGAGGCCGAGAAGGCCGGTGTGCTCCGGCCCGGCTGCACGATCCTCGAACCCACCTCGGGCAACACCGGCATCTCGATCGCGATGGCTGCGAAGCTCAAGGGCTACCGCACCGTGTTCGTGATGCCGGAGAACACCTCCGAGGAACGCCGCCAGATCCTGCGCATGTGGGGCGCCGAGATCGTCTCCAGCCCGGCCGCCGGTGGCTCCAACGAGGCCGTCCGGGTCGCCAAGCAGATCGCTGCCGAGCATCCCGACTGGGTGATGCTCTACCAGTACGGCAACGCCGCGAACGCCCTCGCGCACGAGGAAGGCACCGGTCCGGAGATCCTGGCCGACCTGCCCTCCATCACCCACTTCGTCGCCGGCCTCGGCACCACCGGCACCCTGATGGGCGTCAGCCGCTTCTTCCGCGGGGCCAAGCCGGACGTCACGATCGTGGCCGCCGAGCCGCGCTACGGCGAGCTCGTCTACGGCCTGCGCAACCTCGACGAGGGCTTCGTCCCCGAGTTGTACGACGCCGAGCTGATCGACAGCCGCTTCTCGGTCGGTCCGCGTGACGCTGTCCGACGGGTCCGCGAGCTGCTCGAGCTCGAGGGGATCTTCGCCGGCATCTCCACCGGCGCGATCCTGCACGCCGCGCTCGGCCAGGCCGCGAAGGCGGTCAAGGCGGGCGAGTCCGCGGACATCGCGTTCGTCGTGGCCGACGGCGGCTGGAAGTACCTCTCCACCGGCGCCTACGAAGGCACCATCGACGAGGCCGAGGACAAGCTCGAGGGCCAGCTCTGGGCCTAGGGCCCGACGCCGCCGGGCACTAGTCGTGCCAGGCGAGGTCCTGGTTGCGGTCCCACAGGCTGCCGGTGACCGGACCCAGCCCGAGGACGTCGAGGGCTGCGTTGGCCAGCTCGCCGTTGCGGATCGGCTGCGGTGATGCGCCGAAGCCCGGCTGGTAGGTCGTGCTGGGCACGCGGCGCGTCGTCCGGTTGAGCGTGTAGAGCGGGATGTTGTCGACGCCGGCTCCCCAGAACGCGAACGGCACCCGGAAGTTGCGGGGGTCGCTGGCGTTGCTGTGGTCCCGGGTGCCCGGGACCCCGCCGTGGTCCGAGGTGAGGATGATGACCGTGGAACTGCTGAGGGCGGGGTCGCGCCGGACCTGGACCATGATGGATCCGAGCAGCAGGTCGATGCGCTTGACGCCGTCGAGGTACTTCGGGCTCATCCAGCCGTAGGCATGGCCCATCTGGTCCGGCAGGCCCAGGTGCAGGAAGTAGAAGCTCCGGCGCACGGTGGCCAGGTCGTCGCGCAGCGCCCGGGTGACGGCGCCGTTCTGCTCGACCTTGATGTAGCTCCTGCCGACCGATGCCGGCCACGAGCGGTCGAAGAGCGCGAACTTGGCCTTCGTGGAGAAGACCGCGGTCCTGCCGCCGGCCGCATGCACCTTCTCGAACACCGACGACACGGGATGCCCGGCCGCCTGCTGGACGGTCCTGGTCGACGTCTCGGTGTTCCACGTGACGCCGTGTCCACCGGCGGAGGCCTTGATCCGTCGGCCCGTCACCATCGAGGTGTGGTTCGGCAGCGTCACCGTCATCTCGATCTGGGAGCGGGCGTTGGTGGTGCCGGCGCCCTGGGTGACGATCAGCTTGTGGAGGTTCGGCGTCTTCGAGGGGCCGAGCTTCGTCAGTGCGGCCGGGTTGAGCCCGTCCACCGAGATCGCGATGACGTGCTTGCCGCTCAGCGCGACCCGCTCGGGCGCGGGCGCCGGCTGTGCGGCCACCTGGACGGCGGCCGGACCAGTGGCGACGGGCGCTGCCGTCGTACTGCCGGCGTGGGCGAGGACCACCGAGCAGGCGACGGCGAGCGTCGCGGTGAGTGCACGGGTCCGGAGCCGCCCTCCGCGGCGCAAGGAAGTCACGGAAGGAGCGTACGTCCCCCCGAACGTGATCTCGATCCCGGAATGCCGACTGGGAGGGTGCCGACGCCGTAGTCTGACCGGGTGCGGCACCTGGACCACCTCGACGTCGATGTCGACGCCCCCATCGGAATCTTCGATTCCGGGTTCGGTGGGCTCACTGTCGCCCGGTCGGTCATCGACCAGCTTCCGCACGAGTCGATCACCTACGTCGGTGACACCGCGCGCCAGCCGTACGGCCCCAAGCCGATCGGGGAGGTGCGTGAGTACGCCCTCGAGTGCCTCGACCACCTCGTCGAACAGGGCGTGAAGGCCCTGGTCATCGCCTGCAACTCCGCGAGCGCCGCGATGCTGCGCGACGCGCGGGAGCGGTACGACGTCCCGGTCGTCGAGGTGATCTACCCCGCCACGCGGCGGGCGGTCGCCGCAAGTCGCAACGGCCGGATCGGCGTGATCTGCACCCGGTCCACCGCCGAGTCGATGGCGTACGACGACGCGTTCGCCGCCGCCCCCCAGATCTCCCTGACCACCCGCGCCTGTCCGCGGTTCGTCGACTTCGTCGAGGCCGGTGTGACCGGTGGCGACGAGTTGATCGCGGTCGCCCACGAATACCTCGACCCACTGTCCGAGCTCGGTATCGACACCCTCATCCTCGGCTGCACCCACTACCCGCTCCTGACGGGCGTGATCTCCTACGTGATGGGCGATGACGTCACGTTGGTGAGCAGCGCGGAGGAATGCGCCAAGGACGTCTACCGGATGCTGGCCGACACCGGCCTGATGCGCGCGACCGGCGAACCGTCGTACTCCTTCGTGACGACGGGTGCGCCGGCCGAGTTCGAGACGATCGGGCGCCGGTTCCTTGGCCCCGAACTGGTGGCGGCAGGCCAGTTCGCCGGTGGACTGGCCAACGCGAATGGGGGAGCTGCATGAGTGACGAAGTGGCACCGGAGACGACGCTGCTCCGGGTTCCCGGCAGCGGCGCCGACCGCTCGATCAAGGTCACGATCGTCGGCTGTTCGGGTTCGTACCCCGGGCCGGACTCGCCGGCCAGCTGCTACCTCGTCCAGGCCACCGACGGGCTGCGCACCTGGAGCATCGTGCTCGACATGGGCAACGGCGCGCTCGGCGTGCTGCAGCGCTACGTCGACCCGCTCAAGGTCGACGCGGTGTTCATCAGCCACCTGCACGCCGACCACTGCGTCGACATGACCAGCTACTACGTGCTGCGCAAGTACCACCCCAAGGGCAGCCAGCCGAAGATCCCGGTGTGGGGGCCCAAGGGCACGGGCAAGCGGCTCGCGAAGGCCTACGACCTGCCGCGCAAGCCGGGCATGAAGGAAGAGTTCGAGTTC
>NZ_JBMCZA010000079.1:9100-24800 GCF_048654705.1 Nocardioides sp. CPCC 206348 | reverse complement strand
TGCGGTTGACGGCCTTCGGGAAGACGCTCGCCTACAGCGGCGACACCGGCCCGACGGACGTGCTCGACGAGATCGCCGTCGACGCGGACCTGTTCCTGTGCGAGGCGTCGTTCCGCTCGTGCGACGACAACCCGCCGGAGCTGCACCTCACCGGCCGCGAAGCCGGCGAGGCGGCGACCCGGGCGAACGCGAAGCGCCTGGTCATCACGCACGTGCCGCCGTGGCACGACGCGCAGGAGATGCTCGCCGAGGCGACCAAGACGTACGACGGCCCGCTGGAGCTCGCTGCGCAGGGCGTCGTCTACACGCTCTGAGACCCGTGGGTCGAGGAGGTCGCGCTGCGACCGTCCCGCGACCGGAGGGTCACGCTTCGGCGTCGCGGATGCAGAGCGCGATCTGGACGCGGTTGGTGGTCTCGAGCTTCTCGAACAGCTTCGAGACGTGGCCCTTGACGGTCGGCACCGACAGGAACAGCTCGGCGGCGATCTCGGCGTTCGAGAGTCCCCGGCCGATGGCCCGGGCCACGTCGAGCTCGCGCTCGGTGAGCCGGTCGAGGCGTCGTTGTGCGTCGGTGGCGCGGCCGTCGGGTGACGCGGTGCGGACCCGCTCGATGAGGGTGCGGGTCACCGACGGCGACAGCATCGGATCACCGTCCGCCACCTTGCGCAGGGCCGCCACGATCTCGGCGGGTGGTGTGTCCTTGAGCAGGAAGCCGTCGGCACCGGCTGCGAGCGCACTGACGACGTAGTCGTCCGCATCGAAGGTGGTCAGCACGATCACGCGCGGCGGCGACGGATCGGCGTGGAGGACCCGCGTGGCCGCCAGTCCGTCGAGCACCGGCATCCGGATGTCCATCAGCACCACGTCGGGGGAGAGCTCCCTGGCCAGCGCGACGCCCGCGCGCCCGTCAGCGGCCTCGCCGACCACGGCGAGGTCGGCCTGCCCGCCCAGCATGAGTGAGAGTGCGGAGCGGACCAACGGGTCGTCGTCGACGATGATCACGCGGATCTGGTCGGTCATCGGCTGCTGCTCCCGCCCTCGTCGCGGCCGCCCGTGGTGGGGTCGGCGGGGTCCCACGGTAGCCACGTGCGCAGCACGAACATCTGCGGGTCCGGGGACCCGGCGACGGGTGCTTCGATGCCATGCGCCAGCCAGCCGCCGCGCAGGGTCGCGCGCTCGGTGAGGCCGACCAGCCCCAGGCCGGCACCGGGCGTGCGAGTCGGGCCGAACCCGACGGCATTGCGCAGCACGAGGTCCACGCCGGCGTCCGGGGAGCCCGCGATGCTGATCCGCAGGGTGGCCGCCGGTGCGTGCTTGGACGCGTTGGTGATGCCCTCCTGCACGATCCTGTACACGGTGCGGCCCGTGGCATCGGGCAAGGGCGGGTACGGCGCCAGCTGGTCGTCGTACTCGATCGTGGCGCCGGCGTCGCGTGCGTCCTGGAGCAGCGCCGCAAGGTCGGTGTACGTCGGCTGCGGGCCGGTCAGGGGCGCCCCGCTCTCCTCGTCGCGGAGCACACCGAGCACCTCGCGCAGGTCCGTCAGCGCTTCGTGTGCCTTGGCCTGGATCACCGCGACGCTGCTGCGCATCTCCTCGGCGGAGAGGTCCTCGCGGAAGGTCAGCGCGCCCGCGTGCAGGGAGATCTGGGAGATCCGGTGGGCGAGGACGTCGTGCATCTCCCGGGCGATCCGGGCCCGCTCGTTCGACCGGGCCTGGTAGGCGCGCAGGTCGCGTTCGGCCTCGGCGGTCTCGGCGCGTTGGCGCAGGGTCCACAGGAGCTCGCGCCGGGAACCGATGAACATGCCCCACGCCAGGGCCGCCGCGATGAAGGCGACGCTGAACGTGGTGATCAGCCAGGCCGGATCCTCGTCGGAGGTGGGCTGCACCTGGTAGTAGACCCAGGTCATCGCGAGGTTGAGGGCACCGATGGTGATCACCTGCCACCAGCGGCGCCGGGTGGCCAGCGAGACCGTGGCGAGCAGGATCGCGCCCGCACCGGACGCGGTGACCGGGGTCATCAGCGCCGTGATGACGGCGATCGTCATCGGCCAGCGACGCCGCCACCACACGAGGACGAACGCGGCGATGCCGAAGGCGATGTCGAGGACGAACAGCCACTCACGGTCGCTGTCAGCCTGCGCCTCGAGGACCGGCACCCAGGCCAGGCCGCTGACGGTGAGGGCCAGGAGATAGCGCCACAGGTGGCTGTACCAGCGCAGAGGTGGCTGGTAGTCGTGTCCCCCGTCCATGGTCCGAGGTTAGGGCTTCGGAGGCCCCGGCCGGCAGCGCCTGCGGGCGGCGGCGCCCCCTACTTTGGTCAGGGCGATCCGGGCCGCGGGTCCGATGCGTACGCCGACGCGGATGGGGCAGGCTGGGGCCCATGATCACTGTTGATCGACTCACCGTTTCCTACGGCAAGTTCACTGCCGTCGACGACATCAGCTTCACCGCCCAGCCCGGCCGGGTCACCGGCTTCCTCGGGCCCAATGGTGCGGGGAAGTCCACCACGATGCGCGTGATGGTCGGGCTCACCCCGGCCACCAGCGGACAGGTCACCATCGGTGGCCTCCGCTATCACGACATCCCCAACCCCGGTGTGCACGTCGGCTCCCTGCTCGACGCCTCGGCGCAGCACGCCGGCCGCACGGGACGCGAGATCCTCACCATCGGCGCCCAGACGATGGGCCTGCCGAAGAAGCGGGTCGACGAGATGATCGAGCTGGTCGGCCTGACCGACTCGGAGTCCGCGCGGCGCCTTCGCAACTACTCCCTCGGCATGCGCCAGCGTCTCGGCTTGGCACACGCGTTGCTCGGCGACCCGTCGGTGCTGATCCTCGACGAGCCGGCCAACGGCCTGGACCCGGCCGGCATCCGCTGGATGCGTGGCCTGCTCAAGGGGTACGCCGACCGCGGCGGCACCGTGCTGCTGTCCAGCCACCTGCTGCACGAGGTCGAGCAGATCGCCGACGAGATGATCCTCATCGGTCACGGCAAGATCGTCGCGCGCGGCGACAAGGCCACCCTGCTCGCCGGCGCGAACTCGACGGCGGTCGCGATGGTGACCTCGCTCGACAACCTCACGCTCGGCAATGCCCTGACGGCGGCCGGCCACGGCGTCGAGCCGGCAGGAACCGGCCTGAAGGTGCTGGCCACCCCCGAGCAGGTCGGTCGCATCGCGCTGGCCAGCGGTGTGGTCCTGACCGACCTCCGTGCCGGCGGTGCCGGCCTGGAGGACCTGTTCCTCGAACTGACCTCGGCAACGGCCCGTGAGGCCGTGCCCGGCATGGCGCCGCCCGCCCCGATCCCCGGAGGTATCCCGGCATGAGCACCGCACCCCTGACGCTCGACCTGTCCAAGAGCGGCCCGGTTCCCTTCGGCCGGATCGTCACGGTCGAATGGCGCAAGATGGTCGACACCAAGAGCGGCATCTGGTTGATGGCGATCACCGGCGGCCTGTTGGCGCTGGTGATGGCGCTGGTCGTCCTGGTTGTCGGCCTGAACAACGGGCAGGTCAGCGCCCGTGACCTCGTCCAGATCTTCACCTTCCCCGTCTCGATCCTCATCCCCGTGTTCGGCATCCTGGTCGTCACCAGCGAGTGGAGCCAGCGCAACAACCTCACGACCTTCACCCTCGAGCCCCACCGCCTGCGGGTGATGGGCGCCAAGCTGGTGGCGGTGAGCGCCCTGGCGGTCGGCACCATCGCACTTGCGTTCGTGCTCGGTGCACTGACGAACCTGTTGTGTGGTGCCGTGACGGGCAATCCGCTGGTGTGGGATCTCGACGCCTCGCAGCTCGCCTGGACCGTGGTCACCCAGATGGCCTTCTTCGCGATGGGCTACGCCCTGGCCTGCCTGTTGTTGAACACCCCCGGGGCGATCGCCCTGTTCTATGTCGTTGCGCTGGTCCTGCCGCTCGTCGTGTGGGGTCCGCTGTACTTCATCTTCGACTGGGCCAAGGACGTCCTGCCCTGGATCGACATCAACACGGCGCTCTCTCCCTTGACCAGCGGGGCCAACTTCGCGGGGGAGCCGGTGGACGTCGAGCTGATCAATTACGTCCAGGGTGCATGGACCTTGATCTTGTGGGTAGGTATCCCCGTGAGCCTCGGCCTGTGGCGCATCCTGCGGGCTGAAGTGAAGTAGACGTGGTCTCCTGCCGTTCCCGGGTCGGCACGAGATCGAACTGAAACGGTCACCGGGCGTTGTCGGACACGACACCGCCCGGTGACCGTTTGCTTTCCCCGTGCCGCGACCTTGGTCGCGTGGGCAACGGATACCTGCGTTTCGCCGCTCTCGGCGACAGCACGACCGTCGGACTCGGTGACCCCGTTCCGGGCGGGGAGTGGCGGGGCTGGGCCCGGCTGCTGACCGAGTCACTCAAGGCGTCGTACGACGTCTCCTTCTGCAACCTCGCCATCTCCGGGGCCACCGCAGCGATCGTGCGGGAGCAACAGCTCGAACAGGCCCTCGCGCACCGACCGGACCTCGCGTCCCTCCTGGTCGGCGTCAACGACACCCTCCGCTCGTCGTGGAATGCGGACCGGCTGCGGTCGGACCTGCTGGAGGTCTCCGGCGCGCTCGTCGACGGCGGCGCGACGCTGATGACGGCCCGCTGGCACGACCACGGCGCCGTGCTCGGCCTGCCGCGGGTGGTGGTCCGGCCCATCAAAGAACGCATCGAGGTCCTCAACGAGGTGTACGACGAGGTCCACGCGACCCACGGCGGCATCCGCCTGGACCTGGCGTTGCTGCCGGAGGTGCTGCAGCGGGAGTGCTGGTCCATCGACCGCTTCCACCCCTCCGAGGTCGGCCACCGGGCGCTGGCGCGGGCGTGGGCCGAGCGGCTCCGGGCGGCCGGCTTCGAGCTGCCGCTGCCCGACCTGGAGCCGTCGGGCGGATGCCCGCCGAGCTGGCGGCGTGACGTCGCGTGGATGGTGACCGAGGGTGCGCCGTGGGTCGGGCGCCGTGCGCGCGACCTCGGGCCGTGGGCGGTGCGTCGGGCGATCGGGGCGGGCCGGTAGCAGTCGATGACCGGGCGATAAGTTGGCGCCATGAGTACCCGTGAGGATGGCCGCGCCGACGACGAGCTCCGCCCCGTCAAGATCACCCGCAACTGGCTCGACCACCCCGCCGGGTCGGTCCTGATCGAGTTCGGCAAGACCCGCGTGCTGTGTGCGGCGTCCGCCTCACCGGGCGTGCCCCGCTGGCGCAAGGGCTCCGGCCTGGGCTGGGTGACGGCCGAGTACGCGATGCTCCCCGCCTCCACCAACACCCGCTCGGACCGCGAGTCGGTCAAGGGCCGGATCGGTGGGCGCACCCACGAGATCAGCCGTCTGATCGGCCGCTCGCTGCGCGCCGTCATCGACGACAAGGCGCTGGGCGAGAACACGATCCAGATCGACTGCGACGTGCTCCAGGCCGACGGTGGCACCCGTACCGCCGCCATCACCGGCGCCTACATCGCGCTGGCGGACGCCTGCGCGAAGCTCGGTGTGTCCGGCGCCCTGACCGACTCCGTCGCCGCGATCAGCGTCGGCATCATCGACGGCGTCCCGCGCCTGGACCTGCCGTACGTCGAGGACGTCCGCGCCGAGACCGACATGAACATCGTGATGACCGGCGCCGGCAAGTTCGTCGAGGTGCAGGGCACCGCCGAGGGCGCAGCCTTCGACCGCGCCGAGCTCGACGCGCTGCTCAGCCTCGGCGAGAAGGGCTGTGTCGACCTGACGCGCCTCCAGCTCGCTGCGCTCGCGGAGTAGCGGTGCCGACTGTCCTGGTCGCCTCCCGCAACCTCAAGAAGGTCGAGGAGATGCGGCGGATCCTGGCTGAGCACCTCGCGGGCGGCGTGGAGGTCGTCGGCCTCGATGACGTCGCCACGTTCGACGAGCCCGTTGAGGACGAACCCACCTTCGAGGGCAATGCGCTGCTCAAGGCCCGGGCGGGCGTCGCAGCCACCGGCCTGCCGACGATCGCCGACGACTCCGGTCTCTGCGTCGACGCACTCAACGGCATGCCCGGCGTCCTGTCGGCCCGCTGGAGCGGCCCGCCCAAGTCGGACGAGCGCAACAACGAGCTGCTGCTGGCCCAGCTGAGCGACGTGCCCGACGACCGTCGTACGGCGCACTTCGCCTGTGCCGTCGCTCTGGTCCACCCCGACGGGCGCGAGCTCGTCGTCGAGGGCCGGATGGACGGACGGGTGATCCGCGAGGTCCGGGGGAGTGGCGGGTTCGGCTACGACGTGCTGTTCGTGGCCGACGACTTCCCCGACGTCACCACGGCCGAGCTGTCCCGCGAGGACAAGGACGCCGTGTCCCACCGGGGCAAGGCGTTGCGCGAGATCGCGCCGTTGGTCGCCGGCCTGCTGGCCTGACGACGAACTGAGTGTGCCGAAGGCGGGGCTCGAACCCGCACGCCCTGGGGCACGGCATCCTAAGTGCCGCGTGTCTGCCAATTCCACCACTCCGGCCTGGAGCGGCACGAGTCTAGGCTGGCGTGGTGGTGGCGACGTCACCGCGGTTGGTGGTGAAACGGCCACGGCTGCGACCCGCGAAGTTCGCTGTCTGGCGGTGGCAGTTCGGGCAAAGAAACCGCAGGTTGTCGGATTCGTTGTTCAGAAAATCACCGTCGATGTGATCGATCTCGAGCGTGAGCGGGAGATCGAGCCAGAGTCCTTCATTCCCGCATGCTTCGCAGCGATGTGGGCGCCCGCTCTCGAGTAGAGCTCGCCGCAGGACCGTCGGCTTCTCTCGATTGCTGATCGGCGGAAGACGACGAAGGATCTGTTCCGGCCGTCGTTTGTTGGGGACGCGTTTGGGCACGTACGGACGGAAGTGAGAGGTGTCGATTCCGAACTTCTTGATGACCCGGCTGATATGAGTGTGGGTTCCACCGTTTTGTCGGAGTCCGAGCAATCGCAGGACCCCGGAAACAGAGGTCGAGTCGGCCACGAGCGGCTCGAGAAGTTCCTTCGTGTACTTGCGTGCCAACGCCATGTGACGACGCTAGGTCGCACCTCAGACAGAACAGCGAGCGTGGGCCGGGGCCCACGCTCGCTGCTGCGGTGCTTCAGGAGTTCTTGCTCAGGACGTCCAGCGCCAGGTGCTGAGGATCTCCTCGAACTTGTCGAACACGTCGTCGTCGCCGTCCTTGAGCGAGACGGTGATCGAGTAGCCCTTGTCGCCACTGATGACGAGGTAGGCGCGCTGGCGGACGGTCACGTCGTTCTCGTTGGTGCGCAGGATCTCCACGCCCAGGGCGGTCTGGCCGTCGATGGCCATGTTCGAGATGTCGTTGATGTCCGCGGAAGCGTCGCTCGAGATGAGCGCGCCCTTCCACGCCTCCTTGAGGTCGTTCGGGTCCGTGGAGCCGTACGACGACTGGGTCTCGACGATCACGTTGCCGCGTGCGGTGTTGAACGTGCTGCCCCACAGCAGGACCTTGTCGAGCGTGGTGAGACCGGGGTTGTTCGCCTTGAACTCGTCGGTGCCGTCGGTCCAGCCACTCGGGGCCTGGACCGTGTAGCCGAGGCCCTCGATGCGCGGTCCGCCGATGTCGGGGACGTCGTCGCTCCCGCTGCTGGCAGAGTCCGAGCTGCCCTCGCTGGCGCTGTTGTCGCTGCCGCTCTGCGAGCTGTCGCCGCCCGCCTTCTTGTCGTCGTCGCCACCGTTGGCGAGGACCAGGCCGACGATGCCGCCGACGATCACGATCAGGGCCACGGCGATGGCGGCGATGATCAGGCCGGCGTTGCTCTTCTTCCTGGGTGGCGTGGGCTGCGACCAGCCTCCACCGGGGTACGGCGGCGTCGGGGTGCTGTAGCCGGCGCCACCCGACTGCTGGTAGACGGCGTGGGTCGGCGTGCTCACGGGCTGGTGGGGCGGCGACATGATCGGCTGCTGGGACGGTGCCACCGGCGACTGCAGGGGCGGCTGCAGGGGCGACTGGATGGGCGACTGCATCGGCGGGGTGGGCGCCGTACCGCCGGGGCCGTGGTTCGGGGGAGCGGTGGTGCCGGCCTCCGGGTCCAGGCCGGTGACCAGGCCCTCGGGGACCTTGCCCAGGGCGAAGCCGAGGACGGCGACGGCCCACTGGCAGCCGCGCACGTCGGCGCTGCCGCGGTCGCGGGCCAGGCGCTGGCCCGCGGACTCCACGGCGTCGGCGGGGTTCGCGCCGCTGTCGAGCATCGTCAGCATGCCGTCGAGGGCGCCGAGGCGCACCGCGTCGGTCAACAGGTTGATCGTGCCGCTGGAGGCCTGGCCCTCGTCGAGGTAGTCGTCCAGCGAGCCGCGGAACGCCGCTGCGTCACGGAACAGGTCGTGGCCGTGGTCGCGGGCGAGGTCGGCGAGCGACTCGTGCAGCTTCATCAGTTGTCCTCTGTGGTCGGTGCGGGCAAGCCCAGGTCCCGGCGGAGCTTGGCCACGTGCCCGGTCGCTTTGACGTTGTACTGGGCGATCTCGATCCGACCGTCGGCGCCGACGACGAAGGTGGACCGGATGACGCCCTGCACAATCTTGCCGTACAGCTTCTTCTCGCCATAGGCGCCGTAGGCCTGGTGCACCGCGAGATCGGTGTCGGAGGCCAGGGTGATGGTGTGGCCGTCACGCTCACGGAACTTCGCGAGCTTCGCGGGGGCGTCCTTCGAGACGCCGACGACCGTGAAGCCCGCTGCCTGCAGGGCGTCGAGGGAGTCGGTGAAGTCGCAGGCCTGCTTCGTGCACCCGGGCGTCATCGCAGCCGGGTAGAAGTAGACGATCACCTTGCGGCCCTCGGCCACGAGCGCGGCGAGCGACACGTCGTCCCCGGAGTCCGAGGCGAGGGTGAAGTCGGGGGCGATGTCGCCGACGGCGAGACGGGCCTGGTCGCTCATGGCGTGGATACTCTCCTGATGGTCAGGTGTTGTTGCAAACAGCATGCAATAAGGTGGGATCTGCTCGTCACCATCTAACTACCCCGCGACCATCGACCCGAACACAGGAGCACCGGCATGCATGTACCCGACGGCTTCTTCGACGCACCGACCTCGGTCGCCACGGGCGTCGTCGCTGCGGCCGGCGTGGGTGTGGCCCTGCGCAAGGCCCGTGCCGAGCTCGATGACCGCACGGCGCCAATGGCCGGCCTGGTCGCCGCCTTCGTCTTCGCCGGCCAGATGATCAACTTCCCCGTCGGTGCCGGCACCAGTGGCCACCTGCTCGGGGGCGCGCTCGCCGCCGTGCTCGTCGGGCCGTGGACCGGTGCGCTCTGCATCAGCGTCGTCCTCCTGGTCCAGGCCCTCTTCATGGCCGACGGGGGACTGACGGCGCTCGGCACCAACATCACCCTGATGGCCCTGGTCGGCGCGTTCGTCGGGTACGGCGTCTTCCGCCTCGTGCTCGCCGTGCTCCCCAAGAAGGTCGGGTCGGTGCCCGTCGCCGCCGGCATCGGCGCCTTCGTGTCCGTTCCCACCGCTGCGGCGGTCTTCACGTTGCTCTTCGCGGTCGGCGGCACCGCCGATGTCGCGACCGGCAAGGTGTTGGCCGCGATGGTCGGGTGGCACGTGGTGATCGGCATCGGTGAGGCGATCGTGACCGGCCTCGTGGTGAGTGCCGTGATCACGTCCCGGCCCGACCTCGTCCACGGCGCCCGTGGCCTCGCGGCCACACGACGCCCGCTCCTCGCCGAGGAGGTGACGGCATGACGACCCGTTCCTTCCTGCTCGCAGGACTCCTGGTCGCGCTCCTGATCGCCGGTGTCGGCAGCTACTACGCCAGCAGCCACCCCGACGGGCTCGAGTACGTCGCCGGCAAGACCGGGTTCCTCGACTCGGCCGACGAGCCGGTGGACACCGGCAGCCCGTTCGCCGACTACGGCACCAAGGGGGTCGACGACTCCCGCCTCAGCGGCGGCATCGCCGGCGTCGCCGGGGTCCTGCTCACGCTGGTCATCGGTGGCGGCCTGTTCCGTGTCCTGCGGCGCCGTGAGGCGCCGGCTACCTCCGACGTGGGCTGACCCGATGGGCGCAGGGCACGGTCACCGACTCCACTTCCACGGGCACTCCGTGGTCCACCGCGCGCCCGCGCACCTCAAGATCCTCCTGCTGCTGGGCTTCGTGCTCACCGTGGTCGCCACGCCGCGCGAGTGGTACCCCGTGTTCGGCGGCTACCTCGCGCTGCTGGTCGCGGTGATCGTCGTCTCCCACGTCCCGTTCCGCTACCTGCTGCCACGGATGGTGCTCGAGGTGCCGTTCCTCGTCTTCGCCGCGCTCATCCCGTTCGTCGCAGAGGGCCCGCGGGTCGTCGTACCCCTGCTCGGTGGGCTGGACCTGTCGCTGTCGGAGTCCGGGCTGGTGGCCGCCTGGGGACTGGCGGTCAAGGGCACCCTCGGCGTCCTCGCCTCGCTGACCCTGGCCGCCACGACGGAGCCGACCGAGGTGCTGCGCGGGTTGCAGCGACTGCGGATGCCCGACCTCCTGGTCCAGATCATGGCGTTCATGGTGCGCTACCTCGATGTGGTGGCCGGCGACCTCGGGCGGATGATCACTGCCATGAAGTCCCGCGGCGTCGACCCCCGGTCCCCGCGCCACTGGCCGGCGCTCGCCCGCACCCTGGGCGCACTCTTCGTGCGTTCCTACGAGCGCGGCGAGCGCGTGCACCTCGCCATGCTGTCCCGCGGGTATGACGGCCGCCTCCCTGAAGGCAGCGCCCGATGACGCCCGTGCTGGACGTCCGCGGCCTCGCCTTCGCCTACCCCGACGGCCACCAGGCCCTCTTCGGCGTCGACCTCCACGTCCACCAGGGCGAGCGGGTGGCGTTGCTCGGGCCGAACGGCGCGGGCAAGACGACGCTCGTCCTGCACCTGAACGGGATCCTGTCCGGCGAGAGCGGACACGGCGAAGGAACCGTCGCGGTCAGCGGGCTCCCCGTCACGAAGAAGAACCTGCTCGAGATCCGCCGCCGCGTCGGCATCGTGTTCCAGGATCCCGACGACCAGCTGTTCATGGGCTCGGTGCGCGCCGACGTCGCGTTCGGACCTGCCAATCTGGGGCTCAAGGGAGCGGCGCTCGACAAGCGGGTGATGGATGCACTGGAGCAGGTCGGGATGGCGCCGTACGCCGACCGGCCACCGCACCACCTGTCCTTCGGGCAGCGCCGCCGGGTCGCGGTCGCCACCGTGCTGGCCATGGAGCCGGAGATCCTGGTGCTCGACGAGCCGAGCTCGAACCTGGACCCTGCGTCGCGGCGCGAGCTGGCCGACATCCTGCGCGGCCTGGACGTGACGCTGCTGATGGTCACCCACGACCTGCCGTACGCGCTCGAGCTGTGTCCCCGAGCCGTCGTGCTCAGTGCCGGCAAGGTCGTGGCCGACGGGACGACGTACGACGTGCTGACCGACGACGCCCTCATGGGTGCCCACCGGTTGGAACTCCCTTGGGGCTTCGACCCACGGACGATCTCGATTGATAGCCTGCCCGGGTGAGCAACCAGCCTTCTGACATCGAGCGTGAAATCGAAGAGGCGCGCGAGCGCCTCGCGGGCACGATCGACCTGCTCCTCCACCGCACGCACCCGAAGACCATCGTGAGTCGCGAGGTCGCCCAGGCGAAGGCCTTCTTCGTCGACGTGCAGACGGGTGAACCGCGGACGGACAACATCTTGAAGACCGTGGGTGGCGTGGTCGGCGTGATCGCCGTCTTCGCCGTCCTGCGCAAGATCACCCGCTAGGACCTGCCGTCCTCGTGTCCGACAAGACGCCCATCAAGATGCTGCACGACCGCATCCTGTGCGAGCTCGACACCGAGGCGGGCGAACGCCGGTCCTCCGGGGGGATCGTCATCCCGGCCACCGCCGCGATGGGTGCCCGTCGACTGGCCTGGTCACGCGTCGTCGCCGTCGGCCCGCACTGCCGCACCGTCGTGTCCGGCGACAAGGTCCTGTACGACCCGGAGGACAAGGCCGAGGTCGAGGTCTCCGGTGACGTCTACGTCGTCATGCGCGAGCGCGACATCCACGCCGTTGCTGCCGAGCGGCTCGGCGACGAAGCCGCGGGCCTCTACCTCTAGAACTGGGCCGAGCGCGTCTTCGGCGCAGATCCGGGGCAGCAAGCTGCCCATCGGCGCCTCCCGCCGCGCTGCCGGCCTGTTTGTGACGTAACTCACTCCTCCGGGAACCCGTTACACCTACGTGCGTTCCCCCCGGTTGTTCAGCGTCCTTGCCGCCTGCCTCGTCGTACCTGCCCTGGCGGCCGGAACCGCTGATGCCGGTCGAGCCGCACCGGACGTGGTGGCTGCGCCGTCGTACGACGCGACGGTGAAGATTACCGAGCACGGGATCCCGCACATCTCAGCGAGCGACTGGGGGTCGCTGGGATACGGGAGCGGGTACGCCACGGCACGGTCCTCGATCTGCAACCTGGCGGACACCGTGCTGACCGGTCGGGGCCAGCGGTCGAAGTACCTCGGCGGCAGCGCCCGGTACCTCGACGGCGTCTCGCTCGACGCCTCGAACCTGCAGGTCGACGCGTTCGTCACCGACCTGCACAACCGCAAGGTCGTGGAGACACTGCTGGCCTCGCCGGCGGGCCCGAGTGCGCGGGCCCGGGCGATGGTGACCGGGTACACGGCGGGCATCAACCGCTGGTTGCGCGACAACGAGATCACCGATCCTGCCTGCAGGGACGCGGCCTGGATCCAGCCGAACGCCACCGAGATCGACCTCTGGTACGGCGTCTACATGGCGAACCTGATCGCGTCGTCCGGGGTGTTCCTCAAGGAGATCGTCGAGGCGGACCCGCCGACCCTGCAGGAACCCGGCCTGCCGGACCTCGGCATCGACCTGCCGCTGCCGACGACCAAGGACGAGGTCGCCGCCTACGCCGCGAAGGTCGACAAGCAGGCACTGCTCGAATCCCTCGGCCAGGACAGCGACTTCGGCTCCAACGCGACCGCGATCGGCGGGGACGCGAGCTCGACGGGGCGCGGCATGCTGCTCGGCAACCCGCACTTCCCGTGGGTCGGGCGCTACAAGTTCACCCAGCAGCACCTGACCATCCCGGGGCAGTACGACGTCGCGGGTGGCTCGTTGATCGGCTCGCCCGTGATCAACATCGGCTGGAACAAGGACGTCGCCTGGAGCCACACCGTCTCGACGGCCTTCCGGTTCACGCCCTACGAGTTCTTCACGGTCGGCCCCGGCCCGCTCTACCTCAGCGCGCAGGGCCTGTTGAAGAAGGCCGAGCGCCGGTACGTCGACGTCGAGGTCCGCCAGCCCAACGGCTCGGTGACCACGGTCCGCGAGGACCTGTGGCGGGTGCCCCAGGGCTACGTCATCGACAGCCCGTCGCAGTTCATGGGCTGGTCACCGCTCAGCTTCTGGGCCATCCGCGACGCCAACGCCGAGCACCTGCGGACCATCGACTCGTTCCTCTCGATGGGCGAGGCCACCAGCAGCCGCGACCTGCTCGCGCGCCAGGACGCCGGCGGCGGCATCCCGTGGGTCAACACCACGGCCGCTGATCGCGGGGGAGAGGTCCTCTACGCCGACCACAGCGTGGTCCCGCACGTCACGAACGCCATGGCCACGACCTGCATGACACCGGTCGGCCTGCTGCTCAGGACCGTCGCGGGACTTCCCGGCCTGAACGGACTGCTCGCCGACGGCGCCTGCAAGTGGGGCACGGACACCGACGCCCAGCGTCCCGGGATCCTCGGGCCCGCGAAGCTGCCCGCCGTCGTACGACGGGACTGGGTGATGAACGCGAACGACTCGTACTGGACGCCCAACGACAAGGTGCGGCTCGAGGGCTACGCCTCGATCATCGGGTGCGAGAAGTGTGAGCGGACGATGCGGACACGAATGGTGTCGCAGTACGTCATCGACCGGCTCGCGGTGGGCAAGGAGACGCCCGAGACCCTGCGGGGCCACGAGTACGAGAACCGGGTGCGTGCCGCCGAGGTGATGCGTGAAGGCGGCAAGCTCGACGACGTCTGCGCCGGGACTGGAGAGACGCAGGCGTGTGCCGTGCTGCACGCGTGGGACGGCCGCTCCGACATCGGTTCGGTCGGCACGCACCTCTTCGAAGCGTTCGTGGAACGCGCCCCGACGGGCACGACCCTGTGGTCGGTGCCGTTCGATGCGAAGGATCCGCTGAACACCCCGCGGGGGCTGCGCACCGGCCCGGAGGTCGTGAAGGCGATGCAGGCCGCGATCGATGCGGTGCGCGCCGCCGGGGTGTCCTTCGACGCGACCTGGGGCTCGCTCCAGGTGGCCGGGGACCGCGGCGCGCCCGCCTATCCGCTCGGCGGCGGCAACGGCGACCTCGCCGGCAACGCGAACGCCGTGGCGTCGCGGAACCCGGCGGCGAACACCGACCGCTACAAGCCGGTCAGCTACGGGTCCTCGCACATCCAGGCCGTCGCCTACCTGGCCGACGGCTCGGTCGACGCGCGCACGATCCTGACCTACAGCCAGGACGAGGACCCGGCGTCGCCGTGGTCGGCCGACCAGACGCTGCTCTACTCACAGGAGAAGTGGGTCCGGTTCGCGTGGACGCCGGCGCAGATCGACGCCGACCTCGTGGGGACGATCAACCTGTCGGAATAGGCTCCGTCCATGGCGGTCGCCGCGTCTGCCGGGGAACCGGACGGCGCGGCAGCTTCGACGAAGAGCGAGCTTTCGGGAGGAACGACGTGGTCAAGGGTCCGGGACGAGACCAGCGGGCGCCGATGGAGCGGCTCGTCAGGATTGCGGCGATGCTCCAGGCGCACCCCGAGCAGGGGGTGCCGGGCGACACGTTGAGCAGGGTCGCCGGGTTCGACGGTGGAGCCGACGCCGGCACGCAGCTCAAGCGGGAGATCCGCCACCTGGAGCGGCAGGGCTGGCAGATCGAGAACATCGCGCCGGCCGGCGCGACGGCCGTCTACCGGCTGACCACGGTCGACAACCGGCTCCGGGTGCGGCTCACCCCGGGGCAGCAGGCGGCGCTGCGCCGTGCGGTGCTCCTCGCGGACCGGGTGGACCTGGTCAAGCGGCTGGGCCTTCCGGACGAGTCGCTGTCCTCCGACGTCAAGGGCGCACCGGCCGCACTCACGGCCGCTGCTCCCGACGCGCTCAGCCTCGTCGTCGACGCGGTGCGCGACCACCAGGTGCTGCGCTTCGGCTACAAGGGCACGCCCCGCGTCGTGCACCCCGAGTCCGTCCGCAACCAGGGCAGCACCTGGTACGTCCGCGGTGTCGAGGAGGGTGACCTCGGCGATCCCGTCCTGAAGGTCTTCGTCGTCTCGCGGATGGTCGACCCTGCTGCGGATGCTCCGGGAACGGCGCAAGCGGTGCCGACGGTGCGGCATCCCGGACTGCACCCGATGTCGTGGGAGCTGGACCCGCCCGTCGACGTGGTCCTGGAGACGCCCGCCCACTACGAACCCGACGTCCGTCGCTGGCTGGGGGAACCGCTGTCGGTCGAACCGGGTGACGAGACGGTCCGCATGGTCTACCGCGTGACCCACCGGGCCGCGCTCCGCACGCGGTTGTTCGAGCTCGGTGAGCGCGTCCGTGTGGTCGGTCCGGACGAGGTGCGCGCCGAGGTGGTCGCCGCGCTGGCCGCGGCTCGCGGAGAGGCGGTATCGGCATGAGCACCGCACCGAAGTACGTCACCCGCATCGCCCGCCTGCCGGAGGTGTTCGAGCGGCTCACGCGTCACCCCGAGGGCATCGCGCTCGAGACCCTGGCCGCCG
>NZ_JBMCZA010000079.1:5571-9055 GCF_048654705.1 Nocardioides sp. CPCC 206348 | reverse complement strand
TGTCGCGCCCGGACGTGCTCGAGTTCATCGGTCCCGACGGCAGCTCCGAGGACCCCGGCACCGCGGGCATCGTGCGGATGGTTGCCGAGGGTCCTGCCGACCTCGGTGTGGAGTACGTCGACGCCGGCGAGCTCGGTCTCGTCTACACCGCCGCCCTGGCCCTGCTCGACATCGAGCCCGACAACACCGAGCTCGGCGAGGCGATCGACGTGCTCGCCGAGACGATGTTCGGCGAGGCCTCGGGCGTGCCGGACGTGCGGGCGTGGAACCGTCTCCTGCCGGCCCTGCAGAAGGCGCAGCGCGCCCAGAAGGCCGTGCGCATCGTCTACTCCCGCGCCTGGGACCACGGGGTCACCGACCGCGAGATCGAGCCCTACCGGCTCGTGCAGACCCGACGCGGCTGGGAGGTCGACGCCGGTCCGGCCGACGAGAACGGTCAGCTGCGGACCTTCCTGATCTCCAACGTCCGCTCCGTCGAGCCGCTGGAGCGTGGCTTCGAGCTCCCCGAGGACCTCGGCGCCCGCCTCGAGGAGAAGCGCGCGACCACGACGGTCCAGATGGTGCTCCCGCAGAGCGCGCGCTGGGCGGCGGACTTCTACGCGGAGAAGGTCACCAACGTGTCGGACGACGAGGAGTCCGTCGTCGTCGACCTCGAGCTGCTCCCGCCGCTCGACCGCCGTGTCGGCATGCTCCTCCTGGCTGCCGGGCCGGACGCGTTCGTGATGAGTCCTCGCGAGCTCGAGAGCGCGGGCGTCGTACTGGCTGAGGAACTGCTGTTCCACCACTCGTCGTAGGCGACCGACCGCACCCCGAGGACTCAGGTCTGGTACCCCTGTGGCCGATGGGGCTGACGCATCGACGGGTCTGACGTAGCATCAACTGTCACACAGACCACGTCATCCTCACCCGCACCATCAATCGTCCTCGGGTGCGCGGAGAAAAGGAAGCGTCATGGAACTGCGCCGCCGGGCCGCCCTCGGACTTGTTGCCGTGGCGGTGACCACTGCCCTGGGAGCTGCGGCTCTCACGGCCGTGCAGTCCTCGACGCCCGATCGCGACGCCGAAGTGGTCGGCGCACCGGAGAGTTCTGCCGCCCTGCCTGCCGCCACCACCTCGGCTCGTTTCCAGGTCGCGTCATTCAACATCCTCGGTGCAGGTCACACTGACGGCGCGAACCCGCGCAAGGGATATGCCAAGTCCCCGGTCCGGCTCCAGCGCGCACTGCAGGTCCTGACGAACAACGGCATCGACGTCGTCGGCTTCCAGGAGATGCACGGCTCCCAGCAGGACCTGTGGGAGAAGATCGCGTCGCCCACCTGGCTCACCTATCCGCTCAACACCATGACGGACTCGGCGGGCCACAACTCGATCAGCTGGCGCAACAACACCTTCATCGCCGTCGAGAAGCACACCTTCGGCGTGCCGTACTTCTACGGCAAGCTCATCCAGATGCCGTACGTGCTGCTCCAGCACCGGTCGAGCGGTGAGCGCGCGTGGTTCATCAACGTCCACAATCCGGCCGACACCTTCGGCAACGCCGAGGCCTACCGCAATGCCGCGACCCGGGCCGAGATCGCGCTGGTCAACAAGCTGCGCGCCGCCAACCCGACGATCCCGGTCTTCCTCACCGGCGACATGAACGAACGCTCCGACTTCATCTGCCCGGTCATGAAGGGCACCGAGCTCGAGTCGGCCCAGCCCGGCGGCTACATCTCCGGGTCGACCTGCACGGCGCCGCCCCGCTCCCAGATCGACTGGGTCACGGCGACTCCCGACGTGACGTTCTGGGGCTACCAGGCGCTCCGGGACTCGCTGGTGAAGGCGACCACCGACCACCCCATCATCATCGCCAACGTCGACATCCCGCCGCGGTGGGCGCGTTCGCGTGGCATCAAGCGCGTGGTGGTGATCTCGATCGAGGGCCTGCGCTCCGGCTTGATCGGAGCCGACGCGGCGGCGCCGCTGGTGCCGAACCTGCGCAGCATCCGGGCCAAGGGCGCCAGCACCCTGAACGCTCGAACCGCCATCGAACGCGTGACGCCGTTGCCGAACGCCTTCAGCCTCCTCACGGCGCGGCCGATCTATGTCCCGGCGGGCGGACACGGGATGTCGACCGCCACTGATCCGGGCACGACGCCGCACGCTGTCACGGGGCAGTACATGTCGAGCGTCTTCGACATGGTCCACAACCGCGGCCGCAGCACGGCGCTCTACTCGTCGGACCCTGCTGCGACGGCGCTCGACCGCTCCTGGAACGCGACCAACGGTGGCGGTGACAACTTCGGGCAGGACAACGGGCGCGACAAGATCACCCGCACCGTCCGGACGACCGGCGACGGTGCGCTGGTGTCGCAGGTCCGTACCGACCTCAACGTCCGTCCGGCGGCGTTCTCCTACGTGCAGCTCGCCGATCTCGGTCGGATCGGCGCCAGGTACGGCTACTCCAGCGCGCAGTACCAGCGAGCGGTGAAGATCGCCGACACCTACGTCGGGCGGATCATCAACACGGTCAAGGGCAACGCTGCGCTGGTCAGGAGCACGCTCGTGGTCGTGACCTCCGGCTCCGGCGCCGGTTCGGGCAACGAGGCGTCGCTCCTGCGCTACCAGGTCCCGGTCCTCGTCTGGGGTAACGGCGTGGAGGCGGGCGGCGACCTCTATGCCATGAACCCGTTGCTGACCAACCCCGGGGTCGCCCGGGGTTCCTACACAGGTCCGCAGCCGATCTTCACCGGCGCGATCGCGAACCTTGCGCTCGCGGTGCTGGGCATCGGGCAGCTGCCCCGGGGCCTCCTCAACCGCGCCCAGAACTTCACCGTCTTCCCGCGGGGCTGACCGCGTCGTCCCGGGTACCGTGCCGGGTGTGAGCCTTGCGCAGACCACCGCCCGGATCGTCCTCGGTACGACGATGGCGGTGGCAGGTGTCACCCATCTGACGACCGCGCGCCAGGAGTTCCGCGCCCAGGTGCCGGACTGGTTCCCGATCGACAAGGACCTCGTCGTCCTGGCGTCGGGGGCGGTCGAGATCGGCCTCGGTGCGGCGTTCGTCGCCCTGCCGAAGCGCCGTCGGCTCATCGGGGGACTGCTGGCGGCGTTCTTCGTCGCGATCTTCCCCGGCAACATCGCGCAGTACGTCGAAGGCAACGACGCGTTCGGCCTCGACACGGACGGGAAACGGCTCGCGCGGCTGTTCTTCCAGCCCGTCCTGGTGCTCTGGGCCCTGTGGGGTGGGGGACTGCTCGGCAAGCGTCGTGAAACGCACGAAGGCCCGGTCTGATGACCGGGCCTTCGTGTTTGGTACACCTCCCCGGACTCGAACCGGGAACCCGCTGATTAAGAGTCAGCTGCTCTGCCAATTGAGCTAGAGGTGCATCTGGTGAAGCAGGGCGAAACGCTACCAGCGAATGACGGGCGGGGTGAAATCGGGCCGGGTTCGAGGCATCAGCCGCCGAGGGTCTCCAGGGCCGCCTGCGCGGCGTTGTGGCCT
>NZ_JBMCZA010000079.1:2805-5561 GCF_048654705.1 Nocardioides sp. CPCC 206348 | reverse complement strand
GTGCATCTGGTGAAGCAGGGCGAAACGCTACCAGCGAACCACGGGTGGGGTGAAATCGGGCCGGGTTCGAGGCGTCAGCCGCCGAGGGTCTCCAGGACCGCCTGCGCGGCATTGTGGCCACCGAGGCCGCTGACTGCGCCGCCACGGCGAGCGCCGGCGCCACACAACAGCACGCCGTCGTACGACGTCTGGACGCCCCAGCGCTCACCCGGGGTCTCGAGCCGGGCCCGGTGCGGCGCCCACGGCCACTCGAGGTCGCCGTGGAAGATGTGGCCGCCGGGCATCGCGAGGTCGGCCTCGATGTCCTGCGGGATCTTCGCCTCGATGCAGGGCTGGCCGTCCGGGGTGCGCAGCACGACGGAGTCGATCGACTCCTCGAGCACGGCGTCCAGGGACGCCAGTGCCCGGCGGACGGCCTCGTCCCGGGTGCCGACGGGGTCCGTGTCGAAGAGCGACGCCGGCGTGTGCAGGCCGAAGTAGGTCAGCGTGTGGGTGCCGGCCGGGACGTCGCCGAGGATCGACGGGTCGGTGAGGGAGTGGCAGTAGACCTCGCCGGGCAACGGGTCGGGCAGCGCGCCGCTGGCGGCCGCGGACCAGGCGGCCTCGAGCTCGCCGTAGCCCTCGGCAAGGTGCAGCGTCCCGGAGAACGCGACCGCCGGGTCCAGGCCGGACCGCAGCCGCGGCAATCGCGACAGCAGGAAGTTGATCTTGAGCTGCGCGCCCTCGGGCCTGGTCGCGGGATCGGCGTCCTCGCCCAGCAGGGTGCCGAGCACCCAGGGTGCGACGTTGGCAAGGACCTGGCCGGCCTCGACGACGTGCTCGGTGTGGCCGTCGTACCAGCGCACCTCGCCCGACCTGATGGCGCGCACCTCGGCGCCCGTCACGATCGTGGCGCCAGCCGCGACCGCGGCCCGGGCGAGGGCATCGGTCACCGCGCCCATCCCGCCGACGGGCACCCGCCACTCACCGGTGCCGTTGCCGATCAGGTGGTAGAGGAAGCAGCGGTTCTGCACGAGGCTCGGGTCGTGGACGGAGGCGAACGTCCCGATCAGCGCATCGGTCGCGACGACGCCGCGCACGAGGTCGTCGGTGAACCGGCGTTCGATGGCCCGCCCGATCGGCTCCTCGACGAGGTCGCGCCAGATGTCGGGATCGACGGCGCTGCGCAGGCCGGCGTCGGTCTGGAGGGGTTGCGTCAGGGTGGGGGCCACGACCCCCGCCAGCCCCGCCACGCCCTCGTAGAAGGCCCGCCAGGCGTCGTACTCGCCATCGCTGCCGGTGAGGGCCCGGAACGACTCGCGAGTCGCTGCGCCCTCGTTGCGTTCGACGAGGAGGCCGGTGGCCCGGCCCTCCCGTTCGATCGGTGAGTACGACGCCGTCTGCCGGCTGACGAGCTGCAGGTCGAGCCCGAGGTCGGTGGCGATCTGCTCGGGCAGCAGGGAGACGAGGTAGGAGTAGCGGGACAGCCGGGTCGGGTAGCCCGGGAACGCCTGTGCGGAGATCGCCGCGCCCCCGACGTGGCCGAGGCGTTCGAGCACCAGGACCGAGAGTCCGGCACGGGCGAGGTAGGCGGCCGAGGTGAGGCCGTTGTGGCCGGCACCGACGACGACGACGTCGTAGCGGGACATGGGCTGAGCCTAGGCGGAATATCTCGTCCGGGGTTATGGTTGACATGGCAACTAACAACCACCACACCACTGGGAGGTGGGCCCGATGCCCGCAATCACCGTCGACGACCTGACTGTCCTGCCGCGCCTCAAGACGCCCGGACTGGGCGACCAGCCGCGACCCGTGTGGGAGGTGACCACCGCTCCCCAGGGCTACGAGGGGGAGGGCTTCCCGGTGCGGCGTGCGTTCGCCGGCATCGACATGCAGCGCCTCGACCCGTTCATCATGATGGACCAGATGGGCGAGGTGGAGTACGCGCCCGGAGAGCCCAAGGGCACGCCCTGGCACCCGCACCGCGGCTTCGAGACCGTCACCTACATCATCGACGGCGTCTTCGACCACCGCGACAGCCACGGCGGGGGCGGCACGATCACCAACGGCGACACGCAGTGGATGACCGCTGGCAGCGGCCTCCTGCACATCGAGACACCGCCGGAGTGGCTGGTGCAGTCCGGCGGGCTGTTCCACGGCGTCCAGCTGTGGGTGAACCTGCCGCGCGACTCCAAGATGACCGAGCCGCGCTACCAGGACATCCGGTCCGGCGAGGTCGCGCTGCTCACCAGCGACGACGCGGGTGCGCTCGTGCGGGTGATCGCAGGTTCCGTCGACGGCCACGACGGCCCCGGGTCGACGTACACGCCCATGGCACTGGTGCACGCCACCATCGAGCCCGGCGCCCGGCTCGACCTGCCCTGGAACGTCGACCACAACGCGCTGGTCTACGTCCTCAACGGCTCGGGCACGGTCGGCACCGCCGACGCCCGCCCGATCCGGATGGGACAGTCCGCCGTGCTCGGCGCGGGTGACTTCCTCACCATCACGGCCGACGAGCGGCAGGAGAGCCGGTCGCCGAAGCTCGACGTGATCATCGTCGGCGGCCAGCCGCTCCGCGAGCCGATCGCATGGGCGGGGCCGTTCGTGATGAACACGAAGCAGGAAGTGCTCAGCGCCTACGAGGACTTCCAGAAGGGCCGCTTCGGCCTGCCGATCGGCGGCTGATCACGCGCGGATCGCCTGCGGGGAGCCGGGTCGTAGCCTTCGGGCATGGCCCGGCTCTTTCGTGATGCGTACGGCGTCCCGCACGTCCG
>NZ_JBMCZA010000079.1:2583-2795 GCF_048654705.1 Nocardioides sp. CPCC 206348 | reverse complement strand
ACCTGGCAGGTCGAGTGGTTGCGCCTGCGTGCCTCCGCGACGACAGCGCCGGTCGTGGGCGGCGAGCTCGCCGAGGCCTGGGACGACTACGCCAGCCGGATGCGGATCGTCGACACCGCGCAGCGGGCCTTCGCGTCCTGCACCGACGAGACCCGGGCCTTCCTGACGTCGTACGTCGACGGCGTGAATGCCGCAATGCGGGTGACCGACCC
>NZ_JBMCZA010000079.1:1299-2573 GCF_048654705.1 Nocardioides sp. CPCC 206348 | reverse complement strand
CGCAGCGGGCCTTCGCGTCCTGCACCGACGAGACCCGGTCCTTCCTGACGTCGTACGTCGACGGCGTGAATGCCGGAATGAAGGCGACCGACCATGCAGCGATTCCCGAGCTCGCCCACCTCGGCCACGTGCCGGGGGAGTGGGAACCGTGGACGCCGCTGGCGACCTTCCTCGCCCAGCACGTGCTGTTCGGCAATGTCGGCTCCCGCCTCTGGGACCGCCTCGCGGCCGAGGTGCTCGGCGAGGACGCCCGCCTGCTGTCCCACGAAGGGCCGCACACCTCGGGCAGCAACGCCTGGGTGGTCGGTGGTGCGCGCACCACATCGGGCCACCCGCTCATCGGCGGCGACCCGCACCGCAACCTCGAACAGCCCGGTGTCTACCAGCAGGTGCGGCTGGCGTGTGAGGACCCGGACGACGCGTTCGACGTGGTCGGCTTCTCCTTCGTCGGGGTCCCCGGCGTGCAGCACTTCGCCCACGCAGGTGAGGTCGCCTGGGCGATCACGAACGCCTCGGCCGACTACCAGGACGTCGTCGAGGTCGAGCCGGACGAACCCCTGCCCGCCGGCCTGCTGCGCCTCGCGCCGGGCCTGGCCGTGCGCACCACCTCTGCAGTGCTCGGTGACCTCGGCTTCGATGCCCTCCTGCCGCTGCTGCGCGCCCGTTCGGTCGAGGACGTCGATCGCGCGTTCGACCGCTGGGTGGAGCCGGTCAACAACCTCGTCATCGCTGATCGCACCGGAGCGGCCCGCTACCGGATCGCGGGGCGGGTGCCGCTGCGGGACGCCGACGGCACCTGGACCGGCTGGCTCGACGACCCGAACCGCGTCGAGGTGTCTCCCGACGATGCCCTCGTCACTGCCAACGAACGCCGCGGTCCCGAGAGCGACCTGGTCGGGTCGTCCTTCTCCCCGCCCTTTCGTGCGGACCGGATCCGGGAGCTCCTCGCTGGCCGCGCCGGCTTCACCACGGCCGACTTCGCGGACATCCACAACGACGCTTTGCTGCCCTCGGCGGCGATCCTCAAGCAGCTGGTGCCGGGAGCGTTCGACGACTTCGACGGGGTGATGGCGGCCGACTCCGCACCCGCAGCGCGCTACGCCGCCTGGCGCTCGGCCGTCGTACGACGACTGGCGGCCGAGCCCGTGTTCGCCCCGATCGCCGAGCCCGGACCCGGGCACGACCACGGGCCGCTCCTCGCACCGTCCCTCGACCTCGTGGCCCGGCTCGGGCTCGCGCTGCCCACCCTGGCGCTGGAAGCGCTCGCCGGACGG
>NZ_JBMCZA010000079.1:909-1289 GCF_048654705.1 Nocardioides sp. CPCC 206348 | reverse complement strand
ACGACCTCGACACCGTCGACGTCCCGGCGACCTGGGGGGAGACCCACCTCGCCCAGCCCGCGCACGCCCTCGCTGCAGACGACGGGTTCGACCCCGGCATCGCGTTCCTCCCCGTCGCAGGCGACCAGGACGCCGTACGCACGATGGGGTCGTGGCCCGCGATCAGTGATGCCGCTACCCGCGGAGCGGTCGCCCGCTACGTGTGGGACCTCGCGGACCGGACGGCTGGTGGCTGGATCGTCCCGACCGGAGCATCCGGCCTGCCCGGTGCGCACTACGACGACCAGCTGCCGTCCTGGATCGACGGTGAACTGGCTCCGATCGTCACCGACTGGGACCTGCTGGTCGAGGACACGTCCTTCCCGAACCGGGACCTGGCG
>NZ_JBMCZA010000079.1:0-899 GCF_048654705.1 Nocardioides sp. CPCC 206348 | reverse complement strand
TCACCGACTGGGACCTGCTGGTCGAGGACACGTCCTTCTCGAACGAGGCCCCGGCCTCAGACTCCGATCTTCGACCAGGGACCCCAGATGGCGAACGTCAGGCCACGTGAGGCCTGGATGTTGACGAACAGCGTCGAACCGTCCGGGCTGAAGGTCGATCCTGCGAACTCGTCCCCGGTGCGCCCGGCCATCCGGTTCAGGGCGATGTCAGAGATGCGACCTTGTGGCGTGAGTCCCCGGATGTAGTTGTCCTGGTCGTGGTCCTCGCAGACCACGAGCGTCCCGCCCGCGGAGACCGTGATGTTGTCGGGGAAGTCCAGGGTGACGCGGTCGGGGGACTGGTACACCAGGCGGAGCTCCTGCTCCGCGATGTTCAGTGCCCACACCTGTCCGAACCCGGTGCCGTACCCGTCGACGGAGGGGTTCGTCCCCACCTGCCCGCCGCCCTGCGTGGAGCAGAAGTACACCCTCCCGTTGTCGTACACCTGGCCCTCCAGCCGGGAGAACTGCGCTGCGCCGAGGGCGATCCCCTGGGATGCCACGTGGTTGATCGCCGTGTTGTTCGACGTCGGCGCGACCACGCCCGGGGTGTACGGGAAGCTCGGGTCAGGGTCGTCGATGTCGACCCACTCGACGGGGAACACCGCGTTCTTGGGCTGCGCCTCGACGAGGAGCGCGTTGTCGACGCCCACCACCTTCAGCATCTGCAGCTGCCCGCCGTCCTCGAGGTGTCCGACCTCCAGGGGGTGGTGGGGCGGGAGGTAGCGGTAGAAACCGGACGGGAACCCGAAGTTGTCCTCGGTCAGGTACAGGTGGCCGTGGACGGGGTCGAACGACACGGCCTCGTGGGCGAAGCGGCCCGCGGAGCGGATCGGCTCGGCGCTGGCCGCGCCCTCCAC
>NZ_JBMCZA010000078.1:46809-49804 GCF_048654705.1 Nocardioides sp. CPCC 206348 | reverse complement strand
GGGACTCGTCGACTGGAGACGAAGGATCCCGGTCTCCGTTCCCACTCCATCGGACGGCCTGCCGCCGGTGGTGACACGGGCGGTCAAGCGCATCGGGGACACCATCACCGCGGGTGAGGTTCTCCTCGAGGTGGCCTACCGACCCGTGATCGTCCTTCCGGGCCGCATCCCGATGCTGCGGGACCTGCGCCCGGGGGACACGGGCAGGGACGTGGCTGCCTTGCAGGCCTCGCTGCGGAAGTCAGGACGCGCCGTCGCCGACAGGAGTGGCGAGTTCGGGCCATCGACGCAGGCCGCGGTCGCCGACCTGTACTCGGATGCCGGGTACGACGCCCCGGTGCTCGACGGCGCTGCCCCGGCCACCGGAGGCGCGGGTGCGTCGGCCGCGGAGCTCGTGTTCGTGCCGCAGCTGCCGGCCCACGTCATCGACCTTCCCGGCAGGGTTGGCGACAACGTGGCCGACAAGGGGGGAGCCCTGGCGGCAGGCAAGCCCGTCGTCCAGGTCGCCGTGTCTGCGGACGTTGCTGCGACGCTCACGCCGGGCACCGAGGTGGGCGTCCGCGTCCTGAGCACGGGCAACGAGCTCGCCGGCAGGGTCGAACGGGTCGGTGCGGTCACCGAGTCCGACGAGTTGGGCGTGCACGCGCCGGTGACCGTCGTGACGGACCAGCCGATCTCGGCGCGATCGGTCGGCACCAAGGCCGAGGTGGAGCTCGGCGTTTCCTCCGATCGGCCGGAAGGGCTGCTGGTGCCTGCGTCGGCCCTGTTGACGTCCGCGAAGTACGGGACCTATGTGCGTCGGACGGTTGCTGGTCGCGAGCAGGTGGTGCGGGTCCGCGTCGAGGACGCGGAGGACGGGCTCGCGGTGGTCAGCCCCCTCGACGGGGACAAGCTGGTCGTCGGCGACGACGTGGTCATCGGGGCGAAGCGGTGAGCCCCTCGGCTCCGGTCATCGTTCTTCGCCAGCTCACGAAGCAGTTCGTCGGCCCGCCGCCCCTCGACGCGTTGCGAGCTGTCGACCTTGATGTCCAGCCCGGGGAGTTCCTCACCGTGCAGGGCCGGTCAGGATCGGGAAAGTCGACGTTGCTCAACCTTCTCGGGCTCCTGGATCGACCGACGAGCGGTACCTACGAGCTCGGTGGCGTGGAGACCTCCACCCTGGGTGAACGAGAGCGCACCTGGCTCCGGGGCACCGAGATCGGGTTCGTCTTCCAGTCCTTCCAGCTGCTCGCCGACCGGAGTGCGGTCGAGAACGTGATGATGGGGCTGCTCTACCGCGCGACACCAGCACGCAAGGCGCGCGAGGAATCCATGTCCGCCCTGGAACGGGTCGGACTCGCGGACCGTGCGATGCAGCTGCCGTCCAGGATGTCCGGTGGTGAACGCCAGCGAGTGGCGATCGCACGGGCGATCGTCGGCACGCCCAGTGTCCTTCTGTGCGACGAGCCGACGGGCAACCTGGACACGCAGAACAGCGACGTGGTGATGGAGATGTTCAGCGAGCTGAACGCGGCCGGATCCACGATCGTCCTCATCACCCACGACAGGGACATTGCTGCCGTGGGAGACCGTCGCATGTTCCTGCGCGACGGCGTGCTGAGCGAGATCTCGCCCTCGGATGTCCACGCGCGATGAAGCGCGAGATGCGATCGGCCGTCCGCCGCGGCGGGCTCATCGGTGAAGCTGTCGACGGGGTCACGCGGCGGCCCGTTCGGTCGGTGCTCACGGCCCTCGGCACGATCCTGGGGATCGGTGCCTTCGTTGCCGTCCTGGGGCTCGCGTCGACCACCAATGCCCAGGTGTCGGACACCTTCTCGTCCCGCGACGCGACGCGGGTGGGGCTCGAGTACGCCGACACCGTCGCCCGGGCCACGTTTCCGGACCGGGCCGAGACGGCCGTCACCGACCTGGTGGGCGCGAAGGCGGCGGGCATCACCCTGGACACGGGATTCACGCCTCGTCGTTCCAACGGTCCGGACACCTCGTCGGACGCCGCAGGCTTCCCTGTCTTCGGCGTGAGTCCCGGCTACTGGGGGGCCGTGCGGCCGGAGCTCCTCCAGGGCCGTGTCATTGACTCCTCCCTCGCCGAGTCCAGGGTCGCGGTCATCGGGGAGCGAGTGGCCACGTACTTCGGGATCCACGACCTCCAGGAACTGCCGTACCTGTTCGTCAACGGTGATGCCTTCCTCGTCGTCGGGATCGTCAGGACCGCCGAGTACGACGAAGTGACCGCCACGTCGGTCACCATTCCGCTGGACTACGCGCGGCGTCACGTCGTTGACGGAAGCGAGCAGATGATCATCACGACGGATCTCGGAGCCGTCGAAGCCATCGCCCGGCAGGCGCCCCTCGCCGTCGCCCCCGCGCATCCGTCCTCGCTGCAGGCGAAGTACACACCGCGGGCCAAGGCCCTCGATGTCGCGGTGTCACGTGACCTGGAGAAGCTGTTCCTGGCGCTCGCCGCCGTTTGCCTGCTGGTCGGTGCCATCGGCATCGGGAACGTGACCCTGATCTCGGTCATGGAACGGGTGTCGGAGATCGGCCTCCGGCGCTCCCTGGGGGCCCTCCCGCGCCACATCCTCACGCAGTTCCTGCTCGAGGCGGGCCTGCTGGGTCTCCTCGGCGGGCTGGTCGGTGGGGTGCTGGGCCAGCTGGTCGTGCTGTGCGTGTCCTACCTGCAGCAGTGGACGCCGACGATGGAGCCCTGGCTGCTGCTCGGATCCGCGCCAGCGGGCGTACTCATCGGAGTTCTCGCCGGTCTTCTTCCCGCTGCCCGCGCGGCGCGCATCGAGCCGGTGGACGCCTTCCGTCGCTAGCGTGGGGAGCGATGACCGCGGTGGCTCCCGACCCGGAGGTGCTCGACGACGCCAGCGTCGCCGAGGGCTCCGTGCTGCGGGTGCGCGTCGGCTCCGCCGTCCATGTGTACGACGACGCGCGGGCCACGCTCGGCAAGCTGGTCTTCGTGCGCCGCGGCGCCTCCTGGTCGCTCGTGGAC